>NZ_JBYOKO010000007.1:0-248526 GCF_057799275.1 Chryseobacterium sp. 14P4.3.2 | reverse complement strand
AATCTTGAAATATAGATCTTACTTATTACAAAAGAACGCCTCAATACTATTGAGGCGTTCTTTATTTTCTTATCGTTAAGTCGTATTTATACCTGGATTACTCCCAAGTTAAATTTTTCTGTAATAGGAGAATGGTTTGCCGCTTCAATCCCCATAGAAATCCATTTTCTGGTGTCTGCAGGGTTGATAATAGCATCTGTCCATAATCTTGCAGCTGCGTAGGTGGATTCAGTTTGTTTCTGGTATTTCTTTGAAATGGTATCTAAAATATCGTTGTGTTCCTTCTCCGAAATTTCTTTGCCTTGTTTTTTCAAGGTTGATTCCTGGATCTGGGCCAATACTTTTGCGGCTTGTGTTCCTCCCATCACAGCCAAATCAGCCCATGGCCATGCCACGATAAGCCTTGGATCATAGGCCTTTCCACACATCGCATAATTACCTGCACCATACGAATTTCCTGTAATGATGGTGAATTTAGGAACTACAGAGTTAGCTACAGCATTTACCATTTTTGCTCCGTCTTTGATAATTCCTCCATGCTCTGATTTTGAGCCTACCATAAATCCTGTAACATCTTGTAAGAAGATTAAAGGAATTTTTCTTTGATTACAGTTAGCGATAAATCGGGTGGCTTTATCCGCAGAATCGGAGTAAATAACCCCTCCGAACTGCATTTCTCCCTTACCGCTTTTTACCAGCTTTCTTTGGTTGGCTACTATTCCTACAGACCATCCATCAACTCTAGCCGTTGCACAGATAATACTTTTACCATAGTCGGGTTTGTATTCTTCGTATTCAGAGTTATCCACAATACATTTGATAATCTCATAAGTATCGTATTGCTCGGCTCTGGAAACCGGCATAATTCCGAAAATATTGTCAGGACTTTCTTTTGGTGGAAAACTTTCTATTCTGTCGAAGCCTGCTTTTTCAGTACTTCCGATAGATTTCATGATGGTTTTTATTCTGGTTAAAGCATCTTTATCATCTTTCGCTTTGTAATCGGTAACTCCAGAGATAGAACAGTGTGTAGTAGCACCTCCTAATGTTTCATTATCAATACTTTCTCCAATGGCTGCTTTTACAAGGTAGCTTCCTGCAAGGAAAATAGAGCCTGTTTTGTCAACGATCATTGCTTCATCACTCATAATAGGAAGGTAAGCCCCTCCAGCCACACAACTGCCCATAACGGCAGAAATCTGAATGATTCCCATTGAACTCATTTTAGCATTATTTCTGAAAATTCTTCCAAAATGCTCTTTATCTGGGAATATTTCATCCTGCATTGGAAGATAAACACCTGCTGAGTCAACAAGATAGATAATAGGAAGTTTGTTTTCCATTGCAATTTCCTGTGCTCTTAGGTTTTTCTTTCCAGTGATAGGAAACCAGGCACCAGCTTTTACAGAAGCATCATTAGCAACTACTAGACATTGTCTTCCGGAAACATAGCCCATCACAACAATAACTCCTCCGCTTGGACATCCTCCATGCTCTTCGTACATCTCATACCCTGCAAACGCTCCTATTTCTATGGAATCTGAATCCTTATCGAGAAGATAGTCTACTCTTTCTCTTGCAGTCATTTTTCCCTCATCACGAAGCTTTTGAAGCCTCTTCTCACCGCCCCCTTTTTTGATCTCTGTGAGTAAGCGATTAATCTCTGATAATTTTAATCTGTTCTGGTCTTCTCGTTTATTGAATTCGATATCCATAAAATTTTCAATTTTTTACGCTTAAAGATACTATTTTTATGAAGAATATGGATTGGAAGTAAAACAGACGTTTAATGGTTTGGTTCTTAGTAAATTGTGAAATTTTTAACAGAAAAATACTTTTAAATTATTTATATTTTTTCTAACTTTACAATAGAGTAACAGGGGGTGATATCCTCTGCAAAATACTCAGTTCCTAGTTTATTTTTTTAATAGTTTATTATTTGAAGGCCCTGAAAGTTTAACAAATTTTCAGGGTTTTTTATATATATTAAAAAAACTGAAAGGTGGTTTGGAAAGTTAATCTGAATAATATTTTCTGTATTCTATAATATTAAGAAATGATGATGTACCTTTATTTTTCTGATACCTTTTGTATGGAATAAAACCTAATTTTTCAGGTATTTTCTTACTGGCTATATTCTCCTGATCTACTGGATAAATTATATATTCGAAAGTGAAATTATTTTCTAAAAATTCTATCAGATTCATTATTATTTCAGTTCCCAATCCAATTCCTTGCACACTTTGTTTCAACCATAGGCCGAGTTCTACGGACTCTGAAGTTATATTATGAATGCCACAACAGCCAATGAAGTTTTTATCTGGATCAACAGCTACCATTACGAGATCGGTATTTTTTGAAAGAAGCATTTTTGATTCCTCCACAAATTTTGTAATATCATTTCTATTACCGTTCGGAGTAAAGGGCATATACTTTGTAGTTTCTGCAGTAAAATGCCTATTAATGTCATCAATATATAGGGAGTCAATAGGTTTTAAGATGAGCCGGTCTGTTTTTATTATAATATCTGCATTTAATATCATTAGCTAATTGGTGGTTTTTGTTGAAAAGCATAATTCGCTTATAAAGATAGCTACGAAATAATAAATTTCAAAATTGGTATAGCAGATGTCTACATTATATATTTTCAATGATTTTTTAAAAAAATAATTAAAAAAGATATAGATATTAAGTAAATAATTATTTGTTAACGTAATATTTATAATTTTTTATGAGATTTATAAAAGCCTATTTGTAAATTTGCATGTTAAAAATTAAAAGGAGATAGGTTATGCATAAATTGGCACTTTTCAGATTGCACTTAATAGTATTTTTATGGGGATTCACTGCAATTTTAGGAAAGCTGATTCATGCAAATGCACAGATTCTGGTTTTCTACAGAATGCTTTTCGCTGCTATTTTTCTTTTTGTATTTATCAGAGTTTTTAAAAAAGAAAGCATAAAGGTTTCTAAAAAAATATTCTTTCAGCTGGCAGGTATAGGCCTTGCCATGGCTCTTCACTGGTATTGTTTTTTCTACTCTATTAAAGTATCAAATGTTTCAATTGCTTTGAGTTGTCTGTCTTTGTCCACTCTTTTTGCATCCATACTGGAACCCATTATTTTTAAAAGAAAAGTCGATATTTCTGAGGTAATCATGGGTACAGTGATTGTTGCCTGTATTTTATTGATTTTTAAAACCGAGTTCCATTTCAAAGAAGGTATTATTTATGGAATATTCTGTGCCATTTTTGGAACCATATTTTCCGTATTTAATGGTAAAATGTTTGGGAAAACGAGTTCAGGGAACATTATATTTTATGAAATTTTCTGTGGTTGGTTTATTTTAATGATATTTTATCTGCTTTCAGGGCAAATTTTTCAAATGAATGAAATAAACTATAGAGATTTGGCGTTAATATGCTTGTTAGCCAGTGTTTTCACTGCTTTTCCAATGTTAGAATCAGTGAAATTAATGAAATATATATCACCTTTCACATTAATTTTAACAGTTAATTTAGAACCTGTTTACGGAATTATACTAGCTTTTTTTATCTTTGGGGAATCAGAACATATGAGTCCTATATTTTATATTGCTTCAGCTGTTATGATACTGGCAATCATAGTGAATGGATTAATAAAAGCCAGAAAAACTAAAAACTTTAACTAAGCATCAAATTTATATGATGAAAAAATATTTTTTACTTGCATTTTCACTACTGTTTGGGCTATCCCAATCTCAGATTATCAGGAAGTATTCCAATGAATTTTTAAATATAGGAGCGGGAGCTCGTGGGCTGGCAATGGGAGGAGCAGTAATCTCCAATCAGGATGATGTCTATGCCCCTATGTGGAATCCTGCAGGTCTGATGGCAATAGAGAAAGACTGGCAGGGGGCTGCTATGCATGCAGAATACTTTGAGTCAATTGCAAAATATGACTATTTAGCTTACGCTAAAGTTTTGGAAGAAGGTGTTTTCGGAGTTTCTGTAGTCAGACTTGGAGTAGATAATATTTTGAATACCACCCAGATGATTGATGCTGAAGGGAACATTGATTATGATAAAATTACAAAGTTCTCTCAATCCGATTATGCCGCAATTCTTTCTTATGCATTCAGACCGGGTGGAAATCCTAATCTTGATGTAGGAGTAAATGCAAAAATAGTCTATAGAAATGTAGGTAAGTTTGCCAATGGCTATGGTTTCGGTTTTGATGTGGGAGCAATTTATAAAGGAAATAATGGATGGAAGTTCGGGGGGATGATTCGTGATATCACAACTACTGTAAACTTTTGGAGCATTAACCAGAAAGAACTTTCCACTGTTGTAAACGGAGAAGAATTTAACCCGGCACCAAAAGATAAGATGGAACTTACAATGCCTAAACTTAATGTAGGAGCCAGCAAATTATTTGAAATCAACAGTAGTGTATACGTATTACCGGAAGCGGGATTAAATGTAGATTTTGCTAAAACGGCTTCTTTAATTTCAACAGATTTTGCAAGTATAAGCCCTTATGCAGGAGCAGAATTAGGATATCAGAAAATGATTTTTGTGAGACTGGGGATCAATAGATTTCAGTCGATTACAGATATAGAAGACCTTAAAAGAAAAGTTTCATTTCAGCCTAGTGCAGGTATTGGGATAAGATATAGAGGACTTACACTGGATTATGCAATTACAAATTCAGGCATAGGGGGATCTAATTTCTATTCTAATTTCTTCTCACTAAAGATGGATATGGGAGCATTCAGAAACGATTAAATCAGAAAAAATGAAAAAGATTTCAATGTTTGTGTTGGCAATTTGCTCAACAGCAGCTTTTGCCCAAAAAGTTTCAGATTATAAGTATATTTTTATTCCGGAGAAGTTCCAGACTTTTAAAAAGAGCAGTTTTGGATTAGAAGAATCTTTAGCAAAAGCACTGAAGGGAAAGAAGTATGAAGTACTGGCAGAAAGTGTGGATAAATGGCCATCGGATGCTAAAAACAATTCCTGTAATGTGCTTAATGCAGAAGTTCTGAATGATAAAAACTTATTCACCAATAAAGTGATTTTACAGTTTAAAGATTGTAACAAAAAAGTGGTTTTTGAGTCGAAAGGGAGCTCAGATATTAAAGAATTTGAAGAAGGATTTGCAGATGCATTGAACCAGGCGTTGACAAAGGTTGGGTTTTCTAATCCTGTTGCGATGCTACCCGCTCAGAATACCGCTGTAAACGAAAATGCCCAGACTACAGTTTCTGAGGTATCAACATCTTCTGCCACTCCATCAGCTAATCACTATTCAAATGGAAAAATGGAATTGCAGAAAATACAGATTGATGCCAATCAGTTTATTTTAGCAAATTCAGGGAGCTCTGTTCCATTTGCTGTTTTTAAGACAACATCAAAAAAAGATGTTTTCACTGTGAAACTTGCTGATGGAAATTCAGCCATAGGCTATTTTGAGAATGGGAATATTGTAATAGATATTCCGCAGGCAGATGGAAGATATTCCAAAGAAGTTTTTGCTGGAAAATAGTTTGAACATAAAAACAAAAAAAGAATAACCATATCCTTAGCTAAGACAAAGATCTTAGCTAAGGATTTACTTTTAATAGAAAATGAGAAAAATTTATATTTCGATGTTGACAGCAGTGTCAATATTTTCCTGCGCGCAGACTGTTTTAAATACAAAGCTGCAGGAGATTCATTTTGGTTCTTCAAGTGGACCTAGCCAGTTAATCAAATTTAACGATCAGCTTATTTTTCCGGCTACAAGAAATGCTGAAGAAAGCAGAGAATTATGGACCTTTAATCCTGTTACTCAGAAATCTACCTTACTGAAAGATGTTTTTCCGGGATATGGTATTGGGATTTCCGGTGATCCTACCTTTATGAAGCTGAATAATAAGGTGTACTTCATAGCTATACAGAGCAATAATTCTAATAACCAGCTTTGGGTAACCGATGGAACTACTTCCGGAACTTCTAAAGTGAAAGATCTGAATTTTGAATATGCTATTGAAACCACTGCTGTAGCAGGAAATAATATCTTTTTTTATCATCACAATGAACTTTGGGTTTATAATACCGTTGCAGACAGTTTGCAGCTGTTAAAGACATTTCAATACTCCGGTAACGTGAAAATGCACTCCATGAATGGTATCATGTATATAGCGGCCAATGATGGAGTACATGGAAAGGAGATCTGGAAATCTGATGGTACTTTGACAGGAACCACTTTGTTAAAGGACATCGTCCCTAATGCCAATGGAAGTATTGACGGAGACTTTGCAGCATTGATTTTTAAGAATAAACTTTATTTTATCGCTAATCTCGGAACCGCAGGATATGAATTATATTCAACAGATGGAACAGAAGCAGGAACAGTATCTGTGAAACCTATAGGGTATATCAGGCTGGAAGGTGCAGCAGCAGATGATTATTTTGTATTTACAGGATTTGATACAGTAAACGGGCTTGAGCCTTGGATTTCTGACGGAACAGCTGCCGGTACTAAACTCTTGAAAAATCTTACTCCAGGAGCTACAAGTTCCATGGGTATGAAAAAATTTATAAAATTCAACAATAAAATATTCTTTGAAAGTGGTGCCAACGGAGTAAATCAGGCCTATGGCAACTATATCTGGGAAACAGATGGTACAGAAGCCGGAACCGTTCCTTTCAGTACTCATCCTGATGCTTTGATCTATGGAACCAGTTCGGATGATAAACATTTGATCTTTACCATGGCCAACTATGGAAGCAGATATTGGATTACTGATGGAAACCCTGCCCATAGCTTTGAAATCACAAGTCTTGGATTGCCATATAGCAATAGTTTTGTAGATCTGAATTCTAAAATTTATCTTCCCGGTAGCACTCAAAAATATGGAACGGAATTATACTCAATAGATCCGCTTACCCAGGAGGCCGCAATAGCTTCTGATATCAGTAAATTTGAAAGTGCTTCTCCTCATGCATTTAATGTGCTGAATAATGATCTTATCTTTATTGCTACGGACCGCCAGTTTAATAGCCAGATTTATAAGAGAAATAACAGTACACATCAGATTCAAAGATTATCTGCACTGGGAGGGAATTCATATACAGGGATTTATACTGATTTTAATGAAGACTTTATTAAAGTTGGAAATTATCTCTACACGGATGGAGGAACTTATAGGACAGATGGAACGGAAGCCAATACTATTGCAATAACATCTCCCGATGTATCAAGTAGGTTTATGTACACAAATTTAAATGATAATACCCTGCTTTTTGCCGGTTATAATAATTTAGTAGGTACTGAACTTTGGAAAGTAAATAATAATTCCAATACAGTTACTTTGGTGAAAGATATCTCTGTAGATTATATGGGAAGTCTTTATTCTGTGGATTCTAAAACGGCAGTTCTGAATGGTTTCGCCTATTTTGTGGCTAAAGAAAACGGAAAACTGGGGATCTGGAAAACTGATGCTACTGATGCCGGTACCTTAAAAACTATTCAGTTTTCATATCAGGATGGAACTGATGGGAACATCAAGGTATTAAATACGTTGAATAATAAACTACTCTTTACAAAACAGCAGGAGAATACCTCAACAAGTTACAGCTCGGGGCAGAATGAGCTTTGGTCTTCAGATGGTGATCAGGCATCAGCTGTTCTGATAAAGTCTTACGCTGTACCTTATGGTTCCGCGAGTATTTCAAAGGAAACTGGTACTTTAGATAATAAATTGATCTATGTTACATCAGGATATCCTTCAGCATTGCATTCTACAGATGGTACTGCTGCAGGAACAGCCGAAATTTTATCCGGGAACTTTTCTGGAGATATTAAATTTAAAAAATGTGGTAATCAGTTATTCTTTACACATAACAATGCATCCCAATTATGGAAAACCGACGGTACAGCTAATGGAACTTCCAATTTGGCCCAAAATTTTACTTCAGTGAAAGACATGGTTTGTGCGAATAATTATCTTTATTTCCTTAATGGTGATTCCCAGAAAGTATGGAGAACTAACGGAACTTCATCAGGAACTATGCCTATGGATATTTTTATAACCAATGATGATAATCAGTTACTGGCTAATGAAAATATTCAGAAAATGGGAACTGATGGAGATCAATTATATCTGACCATTGCTACAAAAGAACACGGAAGTGAATTCTACGAAATTACTGATCCGCTACCCACTTATCTGGCAGTGAGTGAAACTCCTAATGCTGATACTAAAAATGGGAATATGGATATTCAGATTTATCCAAATCCTGTTTCTGACTCTTTCTCAATAAAGCTTAAAGGAAATGACAGAATTGAAACGGTCAAGATTTTCGATACTTCCGGAAAGCTGATAAAAAATATAGTTGACCATAATGAGAATATTAGGGTAGCAGAACTTTCTTCAGGAATATACTTTGTAAAAATAAAAACCGGAAAAGGTGATTACTTAAGCAAGATCATAAAAAAATAAATATTACCTATAAAAGGCTCCTGAAAAGGAGCCTTTTATATTTGAATATGATGATGTGTCTTTTCCTGATTCTGTAGGTAAAACTATTGACAAACTAACCTTTAAAAGTTCAACTATTCTTTGATGAAAATAATTGGATTGAAATATAAAAACAGGTCATTTATTGTGCGAAACAAAGAGAAAATAAGACCTGCAGAATTAGAATTTTTTTTATGGTATTATTGCTTTTAGTTACTAATGCTAATTTACAATAAATATATATATAATCTTAATATTTAATGAATAATTTTATATTTATTGAATATTAGTGATTATTTAATTTTAACGAAAGCTATTTGTTAGTATTTTTATTTTCACTAAATAATGGATGAAATGCCTGTATCCATGGAATGAAAGAGTGTTTTTGACAAAAAAAATCTAATGGAATTATCCGTTGTTATTGAAAAACTCCCAGATTATTTTAGCCTTGCTCTTGCCGAGAATCTCTTCCAGTGTTTCCAGATTGGATTCTTTGATTCGTTTTACGGATTTTAATTTAGAAAGTAATAATTCAATTGTTTTTTCTCCCACTCCGGGAATTTCCTCCAGTTCAGATTTTATCGTAGAATTACTTCTTCTGGTTCTATGATGTTTTACTCCAAAACGGTGGGCTTCATCACGTACTCTTTGTAAGATTTTTAAAGTTTCAGATTTTTTATCAAGATATAAAGGAATAGAATCTTCCGGGAAGAAAATTTCTTCCAGTCTTTTGGCAATTCCTACAATAGTTATTTTTCCATAAAGTCCCAGTAATCTTAAACTCTTAACTGCAGAAGATAACTGTCCTTTCCCCCCATCAATCAAAATCAGCTGAGGGAGACTTTCTCCTTCATCAAGCATTCTTTTATACCGGCGGTAGATCACTTCCTCCATAGTGGCAAAATCATTGGGCCCTTCTACCGTTTTAGGGTGGAAAATTCTATAATCTGCTTTGCTGGGTTTACCATCTTTAAAAACAACACAGGCCGACACAGGATTGGTCCCCTGGATATTTGAGTTGTCAAAACCTTCCATATGTCTGGGTTCTACAGGCATTCTCAGCAGTTTCTGCATTTCAGCCATGATTCTGTTCGTATGCCTTTCAGGATCTACGATTTGAACCTGTTTCAGCTTTTCCAGACGGTATTCTTTAGCATTCTTTTCAGAAAGCTCTACAATTCTTTTTTTGTCGCCTACTTTCGGAACAATCAGTTTTACATTCGGAATTTCTACAGACAAATGGAAAGGAAGCAGAACCTCTTTTGAGTCCGAAGCGAACTTCTGACGGATCTCAATCAAGGCTTCTTCCATAATGTCTTCATCTGTTTCCTCAAGAATTTTTTTAATCTCTGTAGTGAAACTTTGAATGATATTCCCGTTTCTTATCTTAAAGAAGTTGACATAAGCTGCTGTTTCATCACTGGTCATACCAAAGACGTCCACATCATCAATATTTGGATTAACCACTGTATTTTTAGCCTGATAATCTTCCAGAATATCAAGCCTTTCTTTAATAATCTGAGCCTCCTCAAACTTAAGGTCAGAAGCAAGTTTCATCATCTGATTTACAAGAAAATCTTTAGCTTTCCGGAAATCTCCTTTAACAATTCCACGGATAGCGTCTATCTTCTCATCATATTCTTCTTTACTTTCAAGATCTTCACAAGGCCCTTCGCAGTTTTTGATATGGTATTCCAGACAGACTTTATACTTTCCGTCTGCTATTTTGGCAGGGGAGAGGTTTAGATTACACGTTCTTAGTTTATAAATATGCTTGATGGTATCCAATAAGATCTTTGCAGGACGTACCTTTGCATAAGGCCCATAATATTCCGAACCGTCTTTAATCATATTTCTCGTTAGAAAAACGCGTGGGAAATCTTCGTTTTTAATGCAGATCCAGGGATACGTTTTGTCATCTTTCAGCATGACATTATAAAACGGCTTATGCTCTTTAATCAAATTGTTTTCCAACAAAAGAGCATCATACTCACTGTTTACAATAGTAGTTTCCAGACGCTGGATCTTACTCACCATTATTTTAATCCTGTATCCGGGAAGATTTTTGTTGAAATAGGAGAGAACCCTCTTTTTCAGATTTTTAGCTTTCCCCACATACAATAGCTGTTCGTTTTTATCATAATAACGATAAACGCCGGGTTCGGATGGTAAAGTTTTGAGCTGTAATTCTAAAGAAGGATTCATATAACAAAATTAAGGAAACTTTCTATATTTTGAAAAATAAAAAACCCGTAGACTGATCTACAGGTTTATAAATGATATGATAATAATAACTTTATCCGTTTGCCATTTCGGTATAAGTATATACAAGGAAACTTAAGTAATCCCATTTAACAGAATCTTTAGGGTATTTTTGCATGAACTCCTTGTTGTCACCAAAAAGAAAATCATAATTGTCTTCAAAATCATCCTTATGAAGCCACATGACTTTATTGCCTTTCTTTATGTAATAAGATTTGATAACACCGCCGCCGAATGCAGGGCCGCCAACGAAACCAGGTGAAGAGGTAGTAGTTGCAAAAGGATCATGATAAACAGAAATAATATCATTAAACTCAGGATTAATGACTTGCATTAGAAAAGTTCTGCTTTCTTTCTTGTTTTTTAAAGAAACGGTTTGATTTTCAAAAGGAATAGCTTCATCTGTTACAGACTTTTTATATTTTTTAGTGCTGTAATTTCTCATATTTGAAATGAATTTTGCCGCTTTCATAGATTTTTCAGTTTCTGTTGGATATAAATACATTTCAGCAATATCTGCCGCAGCAAATTTCTTAGATTTTCTTGTATCTACGTCTTCGAGTGTGATAGAAAGAATCTGGCCTCTTTGTTTTTCCCATGATTTACTGTAGCCTTGGTATTCAGTATTATCTTTCAATATTATGGTAGATATTTTTTTATCCGATGCAGTGTCGAAGCCTTCGTTAAAAAGGTACTTGTTCATTTCTTTTTTTTCTTCTTTTGAATATTTTACTTTCTGTGCGAAAGCTGTTGTACTGGCAACCAATAGAACAAGCAGTAAAGATTTGAGTCTCATGTATTATTGTTTTTAATTTCGGAGCCAAAAATAGTAAATTAAATCATTTGATTTCATAAAAATATAGAAGGGTGAAATTTAGCTTTTCCAATTATCCTTAAATGCGTAATTTTAAGAAAATTTTTTAGAAATGATATACGGAGTAGATATTTTTACTTTCCATGATATTCTGGAAATCTGTAAAAAACCTAATAAAGCCAAGCTTAACAAAGCAGCAAAAGAACAGATCTTAAAATCACAGAAAAATGTACAGGAAATAGTAGAGTCCGATAGATGTGTATATGGGATTAATACTGGATTCGGACCATTGTGTGATACTAAAATATCAGCTGACGAAACAGCGCAGTTACAATATAATTTAATTATTTCCCATGCCGTAGGAGTAGGAAAACCGATTAATAAAGAACTTTCCAAAATCATGATGATTGCGAAAGTTCATGCTTTATCAAAAGGTTTTTCAGGAGTTTCTCTTGATGTAATCGAAAGACTGATCCTGATGCTTGAGAAAGATATTATTCCTGTAGTTCCTGAACAGGGATCTGTAGGAGCTTCCGGTGATCTTGCACCTTTAGCACATCTTGTCTTGCCTTTATTAGGGTTAGGACAGGTTTGGGAAGGAGATCAGGTTGCAGAAACAATGGATGTTCTGGAGAAACACGACCTTGAGCCATTGGTGTTAGGCCCTAAAGAAGGTTTAGGATTGATCAATGGTACCCAATTTATCCTGGCACATGCCATCAAAGGATTAGAAAAGTTTGAATACCTGCTTGACCTTGCGGACATGACTGCTGCGATGAGTATTGAAGCATACAGAGGTTCAGAAAGCCCATTCAAAAAAGAACTCCATGATATCAGACCTTTTGAAGGGAGTAAAAAAGTAGCTGCAAGAATGCTTAAATTCTTAAAAGGCTCAGAAAACATGAAAGCTCACGAAGATTGCGAGAGAGTCCAGGATCCGTATTCTATGAGATGTGTACCACAGGTTCACGGAGCCAGTAGAAATGCTTTTGAACACCTTAAGAGTATGGCTGAAACAGAACTGAATTCTGTAACAGACAACCCAATTGTACTAAGTGCTGAAGAATCTATTTCGGGAGGTAACTTTCATGGACAGCTGATGGCTTTGCCTTTAGACTATGCAACACTGGCGGCGGCGGAATTAGGAAATATTTCCGACAGAAGAAGTTACTTATTATTAGAAGGGAAATATGGACTTCCAAGATTACTGACGGAAAGCTCAGGTTTAAATTCCGGATTTATGATCCCGCAATATACTTCAGCAGCTTTGGTTACAGAAAATAAAACATTGTGTTTCCCGGCGTCGGCAGACTCTATTCCTACAAGTTTAGGACAGGAAGACCATGTTTCTATGGGAAGTATTTCCGGAAGAAAATTCAATCAGGTTCTTGGTAACCTTGTGAATATTTTATCTGTTGAGCTGATGTTTGCTGCTCAGGGACTGGAATTCAGAAGACCTTCCAGGTGCTCCAAAGTGATAGAAGAAAACTTTACTATTCTTCGTTCCAAAGTTGCGAAGCTTGAAGATGACAGATTAATCGGTAAAGATATGTTAGCGATTGCAGAACTGATCAATGAAAGAAAATTTATTGTTGATGTAAAATAGAAAATGAAGAAAGGGATTATTTTGGGTTTCCTTTTGCTGAGAATAAATGCTTTTTCTCAATCGAACGAAGCAAAAGTGAGGGAACTGATCAGTATTACAAGGTCAGATCGGATGTTGTCCATTGGATTTAAGGAGTTTATGGATCATTACAACAATAAGTATAAGGACTTGCCAGATAATTTTTGGGATGAGTTCAAAAAAGATATGGCTCCCGAAAGAATAGTTACCCTTTATATTCCTATTTATAAAAAGTACTTTTCGGATGCCGATATCGATGAGCTTATCAAGTTTTACAAAACTCCGGCAGGTCAAAAACTGATTGAAAATATGCCATCTTTAATGACTGAATCAACGGAAGTTACAAATAAATTTGTGGAGGCATTTAACAAAAAAGTTAATGATAAAATTAATGAACATTATCACTTTCAAAACCCTCCACCTCCTGCGCGATAAAAAATAAAAAGCTTCCTGAAAAAGGAAGCTTTTGTTTTCTCTAATTATTTAATCAAATAATCATGCATATACTTAGAACAGACTCCTCACATACAGATTTCCAAAACTTAGTAAAACTTCTTGACAGTATTCTTGCAGAGCATAATGGTGATGAACACGATTTCTTTAATCAGTTTAATACAATAGAGGCTATTAAAAATTGTGTCGTTATATATATTGATACTATTCCTGCTGCTTGTGGGTCGTTCAAGATACTTTCGGAAAATACCGTTGAAATCAAAAGAATGTATACCCAGCCGGAATTCAGGCAGCGGGGACTTGCATCCAAAATTGTAAAGGAATTGGAGAACTGGGCTAGAGAACTGAATTTTCAAAAAGCAGTTCTGGAAACTTCTAAAGATCTTAAAAATGCAATTTCTGTTTATGGGCATAATGGATTTTACAGGATTTCTAATTATGGACCATATATAGGAATAGAGCAGAGTATCTGTTTAGAGAAGATATTATAAGTTTAGCAATATAAATAATAAATGCTGAGCATAACATTGTTCTTTCAGTCTTTTAATTAATATTTATGTAATGGTAAATTCATTTTTTAAAGTTTGTAATTCCCTGTAAAGTGTTATATTGTGACTCCAATCAAAAATTATAACATATGAAAAAAACTGTATTCCTATTAGCAATATTTTTTGCTTTAAACTCTTGTACCAGGGAAGAACTTCAAAATGAAAGTCCGAAAATGGAAATGGCTCAGAAAGATCCGTTGACAGAAAAACAAATCAATGAAAGGATAAATCAGTCCATTAAAACAGACGGAGCGTTCAATTGGAGAAATGAATCTGATCATTTTTTATGGAGTGCTATTTTCCGTGGAAACAAAATGGTATCCATAGGATTTGGCTCCTCTAAGGAAGACTTTGACAGAAGTAAATCTCCTAACAGCAGTGAGATGGAAAAAGAACTTCTTGCTGTTATCAAAAAATATGAAGGAAAAGATGAAAGAGGATTTCTTCTTCTTTCAGATCAATATCTCAATCAGATGGACGTTGTGATTGAAAAAGAAGAAACGATAAGTGCTCTTCGTCAAATGAAAACAATCAGGTATGTGGAGCCGGCAGATTATCACTATTTTGAAATAGAATCCAGATATAATACAACAGCAAAATCTTCAGGCAGCGGCTCTTCCGGATGTGGTTTTTCATCTGCTACCTTAAGTGCTGTAGATTATACATCCACAACGCCAAGCGCAAAAATTCCATGGGCTTTTGCCAAACATAATATCCCTGATGCCTGGAACTACAGTACAGGAGCTGGAGTAACCATAGGACTTATTGATACAGGGGTTTCTCCAGAGCAGACTCTTCTGGGCGGAAGTTTTAACAATGGTGCTTCTTCAGGAAGAACAATCAGTAAAGTTGGAGTGTACAACTCAGACGGTTCAGCAGATCAGTGCGGACATGGAACCAAAATGGCTTCAGTGATGACAGCTCCGAGAAATAATGCAGGATTACCTGTAGGAGTAGCATACAATGCGAATTTAATTGCTTACAGAGCCGCAGAAAATGTTGTTCTGGAAACTTCCAGCGAACAGACTGCTGTGAAAACCGCCTTTACAGAACTTGGAAACAATACCAGTGTGAAAATCATTTCCATGTCTATGGGACATATTTTTTCAGTAGGAAAAATTGAAGATGGGGTAAAATACGCTTATTCCAAAGGAAAACTTATTTTCTGTGCCGGAGGAACTTCTACTAGCTTTACCAATTTCGTGGGTGTGATTTTCCCTGCATCAATGCCTGAAACACAGGCGGTTACAGGAGTGAAAGAAAATACATCCAATCAGAAATGTGATGTTTGCCATTCCGGAAGCCAGATCGACTTTACTTTCCAGATGGAGAGAGCTTCAGGAAATACAGTTCCAGTTCTGAGTTATTATAACGGACAGGCAGATTATGTAGGGGGTTCTTCAGTGGCTACAGCCGCTACTGCTGGAATTGCTGCCTTAGTATGGGCCAAAAATCCATCGTGGACAAGAGATCAGGTTCTAAATAAAATGAGGCAGTCTGCAACTTATTATCCGACAGTCAATTCAAGTTACGGCTATGGAAACATCAATGTTCTGAAAGCTGTACAATAAAATATAATATAATACAAAAAAGAATAGGTTATCTCAATGAGGGATAACCTATTTTATTTTAAAATTTTAGTATATAGTGATTTATGGATCTGTCCCTTTATCCAATCCTTACACTGGTCATACTCAAAGAACCGCCAATAAGCTCATCGTTGAATAAAGTCAAATCTTCAGACTGATCTTTCAATCCTAATGTATAGAGCAGCGGAAGATAATGATCAGGAGTAGGAACGGCATACTGAAGGAAACTTCCCTGTTTCTGATAATCAATGACATTCTGAAAATTTCCGTCCAGAAGCCAGTTATTTGTTTTCTCACGAGCTTCTATAGCCCAATCCCAGCCGGCTCCCACTGTATTTATATTTTTCCAGTCGATCAGACGGAGATTGTGAACAATATTTCCGCTTCCGATGATCAGAATTCCTTTCTCTCTTAGTTTATTCAGCCTTTTTGCAAGATCATAATGATACTGCGGAGGTTTCGTATAGTCTATGCTAAGCTGAATTACAGGAATATCAGCATTAGGATACATATGTCTGATCACTGACCAGGCACCATGGTCTAATCCCCAGCTGTGGTCTTCTTGCACATCTACCGGTAACAGAAGTTCAGCTGTTTCTTTAGCCAGTTCAGGATTTCCAGGAGCAGGATATTGTACATCAAACAGCTCTTTAGGAAAACCGTAAAAATCGTGGATCGTTTTAGGCATATCCATTGCCGTTACAAAAGTTCCCTGGGTATACCAGTGGGCAGAAATACACAGGATAGCATGAGGCTTAGGTATTTCTATAGCCGCTTTTCGGAAACCCTGTACAAATTGATTTTCTTCAATAGCATTCATTGGTGAGCCATGCCCAAGAAATAAAACAGGCATTCTCTGCGTGTTTCCAAAACTTTCGCTTATACTTTGAAGATCGTTGAGGTTCATAAATATTGAAGATTAATAAAAAATAAAAGGTTCAAGGCTTTTAGACAAATCCCTGAACCTTCCATAATAGGTGTTAAAAAATTATGCCTGTTTTACAAACTGTAATTCACCAGCTACCTTTACATCATCACTTACCATTACACCTCCCGCTTCAAGAGCTGCATTCCAGTTTAGTCCAAAGTCTTTTCTGCTGATTTTCCCTTCAAAAGAGAAACCTGCTTTTGTATTTCCCCATGGGTCAACGTTGATTCCTCCGAAGTCTACGTCAAGAGTTACAGATTTTGTGATTCCATTAATCGTAAGATTTCCTACAACTGTATCGTTTAACGCCTGAGATTCAAAAGTGATCGTAGGGTGGTTTTCAGCATTGAAGAATTCAGCAGACTTCAAGTGATTATCTCTGTCTGTATTATTTGTGAAAACAGAATCTGTCTCAATAGTTGCTGTTGTTTTGGCATTGGCAAAAGTATCATCTTCAGCTTCAATTTCTGCATTGAAAGTTCTGAAGCTTCCTTTTACGTTAGAGATCATCATGTGTTTTACTTTGAAAGTAATTTCACTATGCGTTGGGTCTAGGTTCCATTTTGTAGCCATTGTATTTTGTATTTTTTGTTTGTTATTAATAATGCAAATTTAGGATAGACTATCTATACAAGCCATTGATATAGGATAAGAAATGAAATTAAGTTTAAAATTGAAAGTTCAGAATTGAAAATGATCAATCTCTTCCCAGAATCATTTAATTTTATCCATTATCCATTATCCATTATCCATTATCCATTATCCATTACCACCACCCATTTTCAATTTTCCATTTTCAACTTAAAAATACTTAGTATTAAGGTAAGAATAATTTTCATCAATTCATGATTTTCATTTTATGAATGTTTTAATTTAACATTTCTTAACGGGTGATTTTTATTTCTTATTTTTGAGGGATTCAATTTTATACAATGAAATTACATAAGTTTTCTTTATTGATGCTGGTTGTAGGCAGTTCAGCATTTGCCCAGAGCCAGAAATTTACGATGGCGGAAGCTGTAAATGGAATGAGAACCAATCTTGCAGTGAAAAATATTTCACAATTTTCATGGTCTGCAGATGGAAAATCATATATCCAGGCAGTAAAAGGAGGTTATCTGATCACAGATCTGAAAACCAATAAACAAGATACATTGATATCCCTGACTCAATTGAACAGACAGTTTTCGAATGACAAACTGAAAGCTGTTCCGCCAATCAGGTTTACAAGCACTTCCAACGGTTACTTTACTACGGCAGGTAAAATGTCATGGATAGAAAAATCAGGAAACGGCTGGAAAGTAAAAAATTCGGCAAACGTAGATCAGGATGCTGCCAATGTAAAAATGTTCGGGGACGGACAGACGTTTGCTTTTACGGCAAAGAATAATTTATTTGTGAATAAAAATGGTAAAACCATTGCTGTAACAAATGAAGCCAATGAAAATATCATCAGCGGGCAGGCTGTTCACAGAAACGAATTTGGTATTGACACAGGAATCTTCCCTGCTCCTAATTCTGAAAGTGTAGCTTTCTATAGAATGGATCAGAGTATGGTAGCAGATTACCCGATCATTGACTGGTCTGTGACTCCTGCCGTTAATCATAATATTAAATACCCGATGGCAGGCCAGGCTTCTCATCAGGTAACTTTAGGTGTTTTCAATATTAAAACACAATCTATTACTTTCCTGAAAACTGAAGGGGAAAAAGACCAATACCTAACAGCAGTTACCTGGAGTCCGGATTCAAAATATATCTTTGTAGGAGTTTTGAACAGAGGGCAGAATCATATGAAAATGAATCAGTATGATGCAGCCACCGGAGAATTGGTGAAAACTTTATTTGAAGAAACAGACAGTAAATATGTTGAGCCTCAGCATCCGCTTACTTTCTTCCCGAATTCCAATACAGATTTTATCTGGCAGAGCCAGAGAACAGGATACAACCATTTGTTTCACTATAGCCTTGAAAAAGGGCTGATTGCACAGATTACAAAAGGAGATTGGTTGGTAACCGATATTTTAGGATTTAATGAAAAGAAAAAGGAAATCTATTTCACGTCTACAAAGGAAACTCCTTTGGAAAGGCATTTATATAGAATCAACTGGACTAATTTCAAAATGCAGAGACTGGACAGTGCTGAAGGGATGCATATCGGAACTTTAAGCAGTGACGGAAATTATCTGTATGATGCTTATAGCAATGCAAGCTCTCCAAGAGTTGGCAATATCATTAATACTGCTAATTTAAAATCTACCAATATCCTTACTTCTGAAAATCCTTTAAAGAATTATCAGAGACCGGAAATTAAAAATATAGAATTAAAAGCTGATGACGGAACGCCTTTATATGGGAAAATCATTCTTCCAACAAATTTTGATCCTAATAAAAAGTATCCTACAATTGTTTATCTGTATAACGGACCACACTTACAGCTGATTACAAACAGTTTCCCTGCTTCAGGAAATCTGTGGTATGAATACATGGCTCAAAACGGATATATCATTTTCACAATGGATGGAAGAGGTTCTTCTAACCGCGGATTAAAATTCGAGCAGGCAGTATTCAGAAATCTGGGAACTACAGAAATGAACGACCAGATGAAAGGAGTAGATTACTTAAAATCTCTTCCATATGTAGATGCTGAAAAAATGGGAATCCATGGATGGAGCTTTGGAGGATTTATGACAACAAGTTTTATGCTTCGTAAGCCAGATGTATTCAAAGTTGGAGTTGCAGGAGGACCGGTAATCGACTGGAGTATGTATGAAATCATGTATGGAGAAAGATATATGGATACTCCACAGGAAAATCCACAAGGATATGCAGCAGCCAATCTTTTGGATAAAGTTCAGAACCTGAAAGGAAAACTACTGATGATTCATGGGGCGCAGGATGACGTAGTGGTTTGGCAGCATTCTATAAAATTCATCAAATCTGCAGTTGATAATGGTGTTCAGTTGGATTACTTTACTTATCCGGGGCACCCGCATAATGTAATTGGTAAAGACAGAGTTCACTTAATGCAAAAGATTACAGATTATTTTGATCTTTATCTGAAGAAATAATAATAAAAAACCAGTCTAAAATTTTAGACTGGTTTTTTTTAATAATGCTATTGGGAAAATACAAAGGCGTAAATTTATTGAATACTTCATGTTGTAAGACAGAAAGATTTTTTCTGTGATAAAATTGTATACCTCTAATACCATATGAATGAAGTATTGCTGAAAATCTTCGGCATCTTACTGCGGTATGAAAATGAAGAATTCTTATACTTGTGCGTTTTTCCAACAAGAACCCCATTAGTTTCCGTGGGTACTTCCGTTCTTAACAAACATCAATGCTTTTGATTTTTCATAGTGGTATCTTTGTATATCTAAAATCAACAATATGGAATTAGGAATAGGAATGTTCGGAGATCTGGCTTTTGACCAGTCAACCGGTAAATATAGAGAGGCAGGAACTAAAATCCGTGAAATACTGGATCAGGTGAAGCTGATGGATGAGGTGGGAATTGATGTATTTGCGATGGGAGAACACCACCGCCCGGATTACGCAGTTTCCTCTCCGGAAATGGTTCTGGCAGCAGCAGCAAGTATTACTAAAAATATAAAACTGGCGAGCGGAGTAACTGTTTTAAGTTCTTCAGAGCCTGTAAAAGTATATGAAGACTTTTCTACACTGGACTTGATTTCAGACGGAAGAGCAGAAATATTTGTAGGGCGTGGAAGCTTCATAGAATCGTTTCCTTTATATGGTTATTCATTGAATGATTATGAAGAACTTTTTGATGAAAAGCTTGAATTATTATTAAAAATCAACTCTGAAGAAAATGTAACCTGGTCTGGAAAACTTCGCGCTCCGATGCAGAACCAAACAGTTTACCCAAGAGCAAAAAATGATGGGAAACTTTCCATCTGGAGAGCTGTGGGAGGAACTCCTCAGTCCGTTTTAAGTGCTGCCCAGTTAGGAATGCCTTTAGTAGTCGCTATTATTGGCGGAATGCCTGCCCAATTCAGAAATCTGATTGAATTTTATAAGCAGGAATATCAAAAAGCAGGGTATGATGTCTCCAAAATGCAGATTGCCGTTCATTCGCATACTTTTGTAAGTGATGATCAGAATGTTGTAGATGGGTATTTCCATAATTATAAATCACAGATGGATAGGATAGGAGCTTCCAGAGGCTGGGCTCCTTATACCAAAGCGCAGTATGAAGGCGGAAGAAGTAAAGACGGAGCTTTATTTATAGGAAGCCCCGCAGAAGTTGCTGATAAAATTGCTTACATGAAAGAACTTTTCGGGATTACAAGGTTTATCGGGCATATGGATGTAGGAGATCCTGCTCATGATGTGATGATGAAATCTATTGAGTTATTTGGAAAAGAAGTAAAACCCGTTGTCGGGAGTTTATAAAAATGAAACCGCTGTTGATATATTCAACAGCGGTTTTTTATAAGTGGTCACAAAAATTTATAGGGTCTGATAAAAGACAATCGCAATCTGAGGATGAAATGGAAACATAAAGGTCTCAAAACCATTTTCCTGATCTGTTTCATTACTCAAGAGGTATTTATTGTCAATAATATCAATAAGCAGAAGTTCCGGAGTAAAAAAAGTAAGACCCACTTTATGTTTGGAAGCATCTTCCATATGGGAAGAAACCAAATCTAATGTGAAACTGTCAACCGGAAAGAATGTATTTCCCAAAACATCCGGAAGACTTCTGATAACACCTCCTAATTGGGTAACATAATTACCTGCAGCACTGCTTAATAGAAAAGGAATTTGTTTCGCATTCGGATTATTTTGCAGTAACTCCCAATAGTTCTTCACCGGATTTTCTTTATCATCAAAAACCTGATGCTGAATTTTATATTCAAAATAGGTATCCTCAAAAATATACCGGTCCCAAGACATTTCAGAAGACTGATCAATCACAATACGAAAGGCAAGTTTTACTTTTTTCATAGCTTAAAAAGATAAAGGTGTTCTTCAACCGATCTCGGCTCTTTCCAATCAGTTTAGATTTCCATAAAAATGACAAGAGCATCTTCACTCAAAGCCTCAAATTCCAGCTCCTGAATTTGCCAGAGTAAAATGGCATCCCGGTTTTCCAGCAATCTGTTTTGAAATTCGAAAGCTCCATTCACTACAATTCCGAAAATAGATTTTTCTGAATCTTTCAAAGCATAGAATCCTTCAGCACGACCGTTGTAAAGACCAATGAAATTAGGAAATGGTAAGGTTGCTGAAATTCTGAAAAAATTGTTTTCTAAGGCAAAATCAAGCTCCTTTTTGGAAAAGGATAGAATATTTTCCTGCTTTTCAAACTCAAAGATCAAAAGATCCGTTTTGTCATGATAAACCAGGTTTTTAATAAGAAAACAACAAAAAAAGTACACTTAAGTCTTTACATTCCCTTAAGTGTACTTTATAGATGTTAATTATTAACTTTATGTTAGATAATCTCAATCAGGCTGCCTCTTTCCTCATCTTTTACAATATTGAGGGCCGTAGGAATTTTCTCTTTAAGTTCTTCTACATGAGAAATAATTCCTACAATTCTGTTTTCCTTCATCAGATTGGTCAGCGTTTCAAATACGATATTGACTGACTCTGTATCCTGAGTTCCGAAACCTTCATCAATAAAAAAGAAATTCTTATCAGCCTGTGCATTGGCCTGAACACTTTCTGCTAATGCCAGAGCAAGGCTCAGTGATACCTGGAAGGCCTGGCCGCCGGAAAGTGTTTTTACACTTCTGCTTTTACCTTCGTTGAGGTAATCAACAATCTCAAAGTCATTATTTTCATTAAGCTGGAGGCTCAGCTGGTTTCTCGTCATTCTGTGAAAGCGCACATTGGCGTGATCACAAAGCTGCCTTAAGTAAATAGAAGAAACATATTGTACAAAACCGGCTCCTTTAAAAAGATTTATCATCAGTTTTAAATTTTCCGAACGTTTCTGAAGCTTTACAAGATCTTTAAGAAGCTGTTCTTTTTTTATATATTCCTTTTCCAGCCGGTCTATTTCTGCATTTTTTGTGACCACAGAATCACTGATCTGTTTGTGTTCTGCCTGAGCTTCGCCAAACTGCTTCTCAGTCTGGGAAAACTGTTCATTATCAAATGAAAGATCTTTCAGCTTTGATTTCAGTTCTTCAATAAATTTCTTTAAAGTTTCAAATTCAATTCTGAAATTTTGAATTTCAGTTCTGGCCGTCTGAACATTGATCTCTTGGAGTAAAATGTTTTCAACTTCTTTAAAATCAGTGAAACTCTGTTCCGAAAGCGTTTTTAACAAGCTGTTTTCATTATCTGAAATTTCTTTTTCAAGAGCTGCAATTTGTTTTTCAGATTGGCTGACGATACCTTTTTGTTCTGCCAGTTGTGGAGAAAGTATTTTTTCCTGCTGTAATGCCTTTTGGTAATTTTCTTCCGTTTCTTTGTTGGATAGCAAGAGCTTTTGATAAGCTTCTTCAACCTCTGCCACCGTTTTTTGACTATATAGATTCCAGTCCAGTATTTTTAAACTGGATTTACTGATATTGATCTGCTCCTGCTTAGAAATTTCTTTTTGTCTGAAATCGTCCAGTGCTGTTTTATATTTTTCCAGGAGCTGAGTTTCTTTTTCAAGAGTTTCACGTTCCAAAGCTATATTTCGGTCAATTTCTTCTATTTTTTTCTCTAAAGCAAAAGAGTCAGAACGTTTTTTTTCAAATTCATCTTCCTCCTCGGGAGAAAACTGTTTCCAGCTAAAATGTTGAATATGATTTTCAAGATCTTTTTCAATCTGAAGTAAAGTTTTCTGCTCTGAAAGAAGCTGTTCTTCAAATATTTTTTTGCGATCCAGAATTTTTTCAATGTCAGATTCCTGTTTTTGAATCTTGACAATCTCCTGATCAATGGTGGTTATTTTCTCCTGAGTTTCCTGCAGTTCAGCATTCACATCATGAAATTCCACAATATGCGGATGTTCTCTGGAACCACAAAGAGGGCAATCCTCACCATGATGAAGTTCACTGGCAAAACGGGAGAGTTCTTTTTGAATTTTGAGATGATCCAGTTTCTGAGAAAATTCTTTTTTTCTGTTTTCTAACGTTTCTTTTTGTGTGTTGAAAGCTTCTTTAAAGTTTTCATGATAAAAATAAAGCTTTAATTCCTCAGTTATTCCTTCAATATGTTTCTGATGTTTTCCAATTTTTTCCAGCTGTTCTTCCTTCGCCTTTTTGATATTCTTTTTCTGAATAAACCAATTTCCAACCTCAGAAAGTAATGCCGAATCCAGCTTTTGTTCCTTTAAACTTTTAACGCCAGTAGAAAATTCGTCAATCTTTTTTTGAATCTCCTCTCTGTTGAGGTCCACCTCTTTTACCTTTTCAGAACCCTTTTGAGTTCTTTCATTCAGAACTTTTATTTCACCGGAAAATGTAAGAATCTGAATGATAATATGAAGATCATTTTCCTGTATTTTGCTTTGCTCAAGAGCTTTAAACTGTGGTTCAAGAACAGACAGCTTTTCTCTTACAACACTGAAGAGTCTTTCGGTTTCCTGCAGTATTTTTATCTGCTGTTCCCGCTCATTCCGTTGATCTGCAATTTCTTTTGACAGCTTATTTTTCTCAACAATTAAAGGATTGAAAAGTCTGAAGACACGATCATATAATTCAGTTTTGGCTTCCAGATCATCTATTTTAGATTTCTGCTCAGACAGCTTTCCGAATTTTTCCTTGTTCTGCTGTAAACTTTCAAAATCATTTTTTAAGCTTTTCAGGTGCTGATAGATATCGGACATTTTTTCAAGCTTTTCATGAGCTTCAGCAAGTCTTTTTTGTTCCTCTGCTGCAACTTCTTTCTGGGCCTGAATTTTTTCTTCATTGATTTCTTCAAAACCTTTTAACTGGCCTTCTAGCTGATCCAGCTCAGACCTGTTTTTTATATGGAGGGTGGAAACATTAGACTGAAGATCATAACGCTGCAGACTGAAGATTTCCTTCATCATGTTCGTTCTCTCTGCGGCACCCAATTCCAGAAACTCTTTGAACTGTCCCTGTGGAATAATAATGGTTCGTTTAAAATTGGAATAACTTAAACCTATAATAGATTCTGCATTAGAATGATCCAAAGGAATCCATTTACCCTCAATATGCTGATAAAACGTAACCGCATTAGGCTTTACCTCTTCGAATTTTTTTAAATTTCTCCTGAAATCCCTGGTAGCACGGAAGAGTTTATTTTCATAATTGATAAAATCAAACTCTATATAAGAACTGTTCGATTTTAAATTCATCATGTTGTAAGCCCTCTTATCACGCATGTTCAGACGTTCCGTTTCACCATATAAAGCAAATGAAATGGCTTCCAGAACTGATGATTTTCCAGATCCCACCGCACCGAAAATACCAAATAATCCGGCGTCCGTAAGATTTTTAAAATCAATAGTCTGACGTTCCTGGTAGGAGTATAATCCTTCGATAGTTAATTGAACAGGAATCATAACTTAAGCATTTAAAATTTCATTAAACAAACTCATCAGCTCCTCATTGGCTTCCTGGCCACTATTTTTAGATTTAAAATAATCTTTGAACAATATTTCTATATTCTGATTTAAATTAATTTCCTGGCTCTGCTGTTCTGTAATTTCCTGATTTTTGACTTTTGGGATAAGATGAACGATACCATTATGAGACTGATAAATCTCTCTTCTTTCATCAGCCGTTAGAAAAGTTTCACTTTCAAGAGTCAGCTCTATAAAAGTATATGGGTTTTCAGCCAGCCAATGAACAGTATCTGCAACGGAAGTAAATGTTTTTCGGACTAAAGCTTTTCCGCTTTTCAAAGCTCTTTTTTCGTAAGTGACAGCTTTTCCAGGTTCTGCATCAATAATAGAAACATATTTAGTCTGTCCGGCTTCACTAAAGCTGTAGCATAAAGGTGAAGAAGAATAGACCACAGGTTTTTCCTTTGTTCCGATATTCTGAAAACCATGTAAATGTCCTAACGCTGTATATTGAATCTGCTCCGGAATACTGTCTGAAAATATCAGATCTGCATTTCCGATTTTGATAGGTTTTTCCCCTTCCGGTTCCTCTAGTATTTCCGCTCCTCTTTTATTCATGTATAAATGAGCGGTCAGAAAGTTAATCCCTGAAGAGTCGCAAAATTCATCCGCAAGTTCTTTCCAGGTTTGTGAAAGTACTTTGTTGATTTCTTCTTCTTTATTTTCTCCAAAATATTCTTTTAAACGGATTTCGTTCGCAAAAGGAGTGTGCAGTATCCTTACAGGAAAATTTATGTTTTCAATAGCCAATTCTATAAAACCGGCTTTTGATTTTGTTAGTTTAAAATAATCAGTACTGAAAGGAATGATTTCAGCTTTTGGATGGCCTATGAGAATAATTCCGCATTCTCTGGCTAAAGGATCTGGAGCATTAATCAGATTCGGAGAATCATGATTTCCGGAAATAGCAATTACAGGACGTTTACCATTCTGTGATAAACGTTTTAATGTTTTATAAAAAAGTTCAACGGCTTCTACGCCCGGATTAAAATTATCAAAAAGATCTCCGGCAACCAGAACAAGATCAATGTTTTCTTTATCAGCAATTTCCGTAATCTCTTCCATCACCAGAATTTGCTCTTCCAGACGGGAAAAACGATCCAGCCGTTTTCCCAGATGCCAGTCGGCTGTGTGGAGGATTTTCATAAAAAGTTTATCATTATTTAATACCCAAAGTTAAATGAAGTTTTAATTTTAAAAATGCGGTTTACCTCAATGGATCAAGAAATATATTGAGGTAAAAATTCTCCTGTTTGAGGCCGCAAAATTTTCATAGTGTATTGTCGGCTTCTTTTGCTTTGAAATCTTCGCGAATTTGTTTTAAACGTGCTTTCCTTTCTGCTTCTGCATTTTGTATTTTACGTTTTTTCTGATCAATTTTCTTTTTATTTTTTTTCCTGTTCGCTTCGTTATTTTTGCTCATATTTTTCTGTAACGAATAATTTTTGTTGGTAAGAAATAGCTTCATCAAAAATACTAAAGATTAAGAGTTTAAACAATTTTAGTTGTTAAGTCTGATAAAATATTTTAATTTTACTGCTTTATGGAAGAGAAATCAAAAGATCCCTTACACGGAAAAAGGCTTGATGCGATTCTTGAAGAGCTGGTAGAGTACTACAAAGGCTTCGAGAAATTAGGAGAGCAGATCAATATAAAATGTTTTACAGACAATCCTAGTATCAATTCTTCACTGAAATTTTTAAGGAAAACGCCCTGGGCAAGAACAAAAGTTGAAAGTCTGTATCTTTTTGTGCTGAGACAGAAAAAGAGAGACGAATCAAAAAAAGGAAACTAGAAAGCTGGATGTTGCTTTGAAATTCTTCTTTTAGCCCTTTTCTCTAAACAATCAAAAAACAGTATATTTGTGCTGTTAATCGTGAAAGGATTCGCGAAAAAAAATAGAAAATATGACAATTGAAAACAATCATGTTGTAGCTGTAAGTTACATACTTCATACAATTGAAGAGGATGGAAGCAAGGTTCTTGTAGAAGAAACAACAACAGAAAATCCACTAACATTTTTGTACGGTGTAGGAATGATGATTCCAAAGTTTGAACAAAATATCCTTGGTTTGAAAGCTGGTGATAAAGCTGCTTTTACAATTCAGCCGGAAGAAGCTTATGGTGAGAAACAACCTGATGCTATCGCAGAATTGCCAATTGATATGTTTAAAGAATCTGGGATTCCTCCTGTAGGAGCTATTTTACCTTTATCTGATAACCAGGGAAATAATTTCCAGGCATTTGTGGTAGAAGTAACTCCGGAAGCTGTAGTGGCAGACCTTAACCACCCAATGGCTGGTAAAGTTTTAGATTTCCAGGTGGAAATTTTAAATACTCGTCCCGCAACAGAGGAAGAATTGGCACACGGTCATGCTCATGGAGTTGACGGAACAGATGCACACTAAAAAATAATATAAATGTCCGGTTTTTTCGGGCATTTTTTTTACAATACCAGTAAAGAAAAAATAAACCACAGAAGTCCTGTGGTTTATTTTTATTTATAGGCTATAACAACTATTTGCCTGTTATTGTCATAAAGTACTAAAGGGAACCATAGTTTTAGGATCATAATTGATTTTAAAACCATTCTGATCTTTCACGGAATACTGAGCCGGAAATTGATTAGCATATACAATGACTATATTGAAGCAGCTGAACCAGCAACACAAAATCAGTGAAGTCTAAATAATCTTTTTCTTCACTTCATTAATCCAAAAATTCACCTGAAACATAATACCAGCGGTTATGCATTTTCTGGAAAAAAGAGAATTCATGGTGGAGCTGTGGATGCCCGTCCTGATCTGTATAATAGGCTTTAAACTCTACCTGATTTAAAGCAGGAGTTCTTATGATTTCCAGTTTTGTCCATTGATTGATTTCTCCCCATTCCTGAAGATCTGCTTTATTGTGGTATTTTCGTTTTCCAGGAAGAGTAGTCTCCATTAAATATTCTCCATTAGGAATAGCAAAAGCTGAAAATCTTGAGCGCATCAATGCTTCAGCGGTAGGAGCTTGCTTTTCTCCCGTATGATAAGGCTTGCAGCATTCTTCGTAAGATTTTCCTGAACAGCAGGGACAATTCATATAATGTATTTAAAATTGTAAACGGCAAAAATAACAAATATCAGCAGACCCGGGCTTTGGCCCGTTAAAAAAAGTAAATAAATAGTTCCAACGGCTTTAGCCGAAACATAAAAAAAGAAGCACTCTTTTAAAGAATGCTTCTGATGTATTTATTTAATAAACCCTCTGTTTCTTAATAAAGGTTTAATATCCGGATCATGTCCTGTGAAATCTCTGAATGCTTGATTAAGGTCTACAGAATTCCCTACAGAAAGAATATATTTTCTGAAACGGTCACCATTTTCTCTCGTTAGTCCACCATTCTTACTGATCCATTCCCATGCATCATTATCCAATGTTTCAGACCATAGATAAGCATAGTATCCAGCAGAATATCCACCACCCCAAATATGGGCAAAATAAGGAGTATGGTATCTTGGCGGAACTGTTGCTAAAGTAAATCCGTGGCTTGCCAGAGATTGCTTTTCAAAATCTAGAACAGGAATAAACTGACTTTCGTTAGTTACTGTGTGCCAATCCATATCCAGTTCAGCAGCAGAAACCAATTCAGTGGTCATATACCCCTGATTGAAAGTCGCTGCCTTTTTAATTTTTTCTACTAAAGCCTGAGGAATAGGTTGTTTTGTTTCGTAATGTACCGCATAGTTTTTAAGAACTACAGGGTCTAAAGCCCAATGCTCATTAATCTGTGAAGGGAATTCCACAAAATCTCTCGGTACGTTTGTCCCAGAAAGAGAAGGGTATTTCTGGCTTGCAAACATTCCGTGAATAGAGTGGCCAAATTCATGGAAGATTGTTGAAACATCATCATAGCTTATTAATGACGGCTTTCCAGGAGCCGGTTTCTGGTAATTGTAGCAGTTTACAATGACAGGTTTTGTTCCCAATAAATAAGACTGTTCAACAAAATTACTCATCCAGGCACCTCCGTTTTTAGAATCTCTTGTGTAGAAATCCAGATAATAGATAGCAATAGATTTTCCGTCATGATCGAAAACTTCATATGTAACTACGTCAGGATGATAAACAGGAAGATCTGTTCTTTTTTTGAAGGTCAGGCCATAGAATTTTTCTGCAGCGAAGAAAACTCCTTTTTCAAGAACAGTAGTGATTTCAAAATAAGGTTTTATCTGGCTTTCATCAAGATCAAATTTAGCTTTTCTTACCTGCTCAGCATAGAAATTCCAGTCCCAGGGCTCTACCTGGAAACCTCCTTTTTGCTGGTCGATAAGATCCTGAATATCTTTTGCTTCGCGTCTTGCCGTTTCCACCGCAGGAGTAGCAATCTGATTCATCAGTTTAGTGGCAGCTTCCGGAGTTTTTGCCATCTGATCCTGAAGTTTCCATGCTGCAAAGTTTTTCTTACCCAGAGTCTGAGCTTTTTTCAGTCTCAGTTTAGCCAGTTTTTCAATCGTTTCTCTGGTATCATTAGCATCTCCTTTTTCAGCTCTTGTCCACGAAGCTTTAAACAGCTTTTCTCTGGTGGCTCTGTTTTTTAAGTTTTGTAAAAGAGGCTGCTGTGTTGTATTTTGTAGAGCCAGAAGGTATTTTCCAGGCTGTCCTGCAGTTTTGGCATCAGCTGCTGCCGCTTCAATTTCATCAGAAGAAAGTCCGTCCAGTTCTTTTGCATCAGCAAAGAATACTCCACCTTGCTTTCTTGCTTCCAACAGTTTATTGGCATATTGCGTGGAAAGAGAGGCCAGGTCCTGGTTAATCTGCTTCAGCTTTTCTTTATCTGTTTCAGAGAGATTAGCTCCTGCAATTTCAAAGTTTTGCTTATAAAATTGTACAAGTCTTTTACTTTCGGGGTCAAGACCATCTTCTTTGATGGATTTTATTCTTTTATAAAGATTTTCATTCAGGTACATTTTATCAGAATGTGCTGCAAAAATAGGGGCATATTCTTCATCTAAAGCCTGCAGAGTAGGGTTGGTATTTGCACTGGTAAGATTAGAGAATACAATTTGTGCTCTTCTTAATACTTCACCGCTTTTTTCCAGAGCAACGATTGTATTTTCAAAAGTAGGTGCAGCTGGATTGTTGGCAATTTTTACAATTTCAGCTTCGTGCTGTTTTAAACCAAAATCAAAAGCAGGTTTGAAATGCTCATTTTTGATTTTGTCAAATTCCGGAGCTTCGTATTGAAGCTTGCTCTTCTTCATGAAAGGATTTGAAGATAAAGACGGGTCAGGTGCAGGAAGCTCCTGTTGTGTATCGGTCTGTTTCATTGTAGTACAAGATTGATTGAACGCCAAGGCAGAAATTAATAATACCGATGAAATATTCTTCATAAATATAGTTGTTATTAAAGCATAAAGATATTAAAAACTTGTATCATAGAATCTATTTTGGCAGATGTATTTGCTGAAATAGCGTAATGGGTGTTTTTCAGGAGAATAAACCAAGCGTTATAAAGTTCACTATTTTTATTCTTACCATATGCATTATGGAAAATGACACTATTTTCAATTGTAATGTAATATTTTTTATAAATTAGTTGTCTTTTAAATAAGAAATTAATTAAATAATCTAAAAAATAAATAAACATGAAAAAAGGAACTCTTTTTATTTTTTCGGCCTTAGTGGTTTTAGCCTCTTGTAATGAAAAACACGAGAGAAGAAACAACGAAAAAAGCAGCTGGGTAGAGAAGGTGGTTACTACAGAAAGTGGCCCGATACAGCATAAGGAATTTACAGGAAATTTTGATGAAATTCAGGTTTCCCAGGCTATTGAAGCTGAAGTCATAAAATCAGAAACAGAGAAGGTGGAAATTTCAGCTCCACAAAGCATCATCAATGAAATTTTGGTGGAAAATGAAGGAGGGAAGCTTCATATTCATTATAAACCTGGAATCAGAGTTATGAATATCAATAAGGTGACTGCAAAGATTTATACTAAAGATTTTAGTAAAATTTTTGCTGACTCAGCAGCAAGAATTGATGTGAAAGATAAATTTACTCAGGAAAAAACAAATATTGAAGTATCTAGTGCCGGCAGCATCTCAGGAAACCTGGAAGCTAATGATATGGATATTAATATCAGCAGCAGCAGTAGTTTCAGCGGGAAGATATGGGCTGTAAATCTTGATATTGAATCATCCTCAGGTTCAAGTCTTGATATTTCCGGAAAAGCAAAACATGCAGATATCAGTGCTTCTTCAGGCAGCAGTATTTCAGCAAAAGATGTCATTGCAGAAAATGTGGAAGCTGATGCATCCAGTGGGGCAAGCATTGAAATAGGAGCCGCTTCCAGCGTGAAAGCAAGTGCATCTTCAGGAGGCAGTGTGAATATTGCTAAGAAAGGAGAGCTCAAAAATGTCAGCAAAGAAGAAAGCAGTGGAGGAAGTGTAAACATCCAGTAAATCATTCCTGAGATTCTTCTTCATCTTCTTCAGCCGATGAGGAAGAGTCCCAGTTTCTATGATCAAAATTAAGATTATCATAAGCTAATAATTCCTCCTCACGCTGGAGGATTTCTTTTGTACTGAATAAAGTAACATCCTGGTCTTCTGCCATTTTTGCCAGTTTTCTTACAGAGGCCTTATCAATAGCCATAAATCTTTGTCCAAGACGTCTGGCAGCATACTTTCTCATTCCTGTTTCATGAAGTACATCTACGGCCATATCCACGGCTGTTCCTAATGTTTCACGGTAAATATGATTGATTCCGTTATTAAGATATTCATAGGCATCAATTCTGTTTTTTGCCCTTACAAAAATTTTCACATCGGGATAATGCTCACGTACCAATTCTGCAATAAACATATTGTCATCAGGATCATCCAGGCACAACACCAGAATCTCGGCATCTTCAATTCCTGCAGCTCTTAAAATAGGAATTCTGGTAGCATCACCATAATAAACCTTAAAGCCATAGCTTCTCAGCAGCTTCACACGGTCCGAATCTCTGTCCAGAACAGTGGCCGAAATTTTATTCGCTTTTAAAAGACGTCCCACGGTACTTCCAAAATGCCCGAATCCTACGATGATGATCTTTTTTTGAGCTACATCACTGTCGAGAATATTGAAATCATGATCTTCTTCAGGTATTTCTTTAATGAATTTCGGGGTTATAAAACGTTCATTAATGATCAGAAGGATAGGAGTGATGCACATCGTAATAGCTGTAACAGCCATTAATTGTGCATTAAGTTCCGGACTTAGAAGATAGAGGTCCGAAGCATAGTTGATCAGGACAAAAGCAAATTCTCCTACCTGCGAAAGGGCAAAAGCATAGAAAAAACTCTGTGGAGTATCTATTTTGAAAAATTTTCCGATAGCATACAAAACGACGAACTTCACACTTAGTACCGCAAAAACAGTACTGAAAATAAATAAAGGATCTTTTTGAATGATATTGAAATTGATCGTTGAGCCAACACTGACAAAAAAAACAGCTAAAAGCAGTCCTTTAAACGGATTGATCTGTGCTTCCAGTTCATGCCTGAACTCACTGTTGGCAAGCATTACCCCTGCAAGGAAAGCTCCTAATGCAGGAGAAAGCCCAATAACAATCATCAGTTCAGAGACACCAATAACAAGAAATAAAGACGAAGCGGTCAACAGTTCCGTCATCCCGGATTTTGAAACATAGCGTAGAAAAGGTACGAATACATACCTGCCTAATAAAATCAATAAAACAACCCCGAAAATTACAGTGCCTGCCTGAAGCCATTCCGGAAGTCTCTGTATCAGGATCTGGATTTCGTTATCATGATGTTTTGCTTTATAATTGGCAATAATGGGAAGAATTGCCAAAATAGGAATGACAGAAATATCCTGAAATAAAAGGGTAGAGAATGAGGCTTCTCCTGCTGTGGTTTTAAGATTGTTTTTTTCCTGTAATGTCTGCAGAACAATAGCTGTAGAAGATAAGGCAAAACACATAGCAACAGCTATCGCTTTATCTACCCTCCATCCGACAGTGATAAATACTATGAAGAGTAATGAAATGGTGAGAAGCATCTGAGAGAGACCCAATCCCATTATTTTCTTCCGCATTTCCCAGAATTTCCGGGGTTCCAGTTCCAGACCTACAATAAAAAGGAGCATAATTACACCAAATTCACTGGCATGCATGATATCATTTACATTATTTCCCGTGAGTCTGAGTACATAGGGTCCTATAATGATTCCTCCTAAAATATATCCGATAACAGAACTCAATCCGAATTTTCTGGCTAATGGAACCATAATAATGGCTACACCCAGAAAAATTAATGTGTTCATCGCTAAGCTGGATTCCATATGCTATTGATTGAGTAGTTCTGTAAATTCTTTTTTGTGTAAAATAATGTCTTTTTTTGAAAGCTTATTGGCTTCGTATACGATCTTAATATGTTTGATATTAGCCTTGAAAACCTTTAGTGAAACAATCAGCCCGCTGATGAGTTCATCAATGGTATATCCATAAGTTCCGTTTTTACTGAAAGATCTTTCTTTACCGCCTGTTGTAATCAGGATATAGACCTCTTTTCCTTCTAATGGATTGTACTCGCCTTCTTTGAGCCAGTCTCTATCGAAAACCTCATCTATCCACAAGCGGAGGAGGGGAGGCATTCCAAACCATATTAATGGAAACTGGAATACGAAACGGTCATAGTTCTTAAGGCGTTTTCTTTCTCTGAAAGCGGCAATATGGAAGTCAGGATATTCTTCGTAAAGATCTCTCAAGGTATAATGCTGGTGGCGGACGTAGAAATTGATAAGCTCTACATTCGAATTGGAGTGCTCCAGATAAGGGTGTGCAAATACTACCAGCGTCTTCTTCATAATCCTGTTTTCAGTAAATATAGTGAAAAAATATTGAATAAAAGGTGGTTTTTATGTGTTTTTGTTAACTTTTTAACACATAAAGATCAATTTAACGTTAATAAAAACTAAAAAATAGACGTTATTTTAGTTTTTTAAATAAAAAAAATCAGGCCGTTAAGACCTGATGTGTTTTGTATTATAAATAAAATTATTTATTAGCTTACCATCCTCCGGAAGCACCACCGCCTCCGAAACTTCCTCCACCGCCAAAGCCTCCAAAACCGCCACCGGAACTGCCACCACCGAATCCACCGCCTCCAAAACCACCAGGGAATGGGAAAAAGCCTCCGGGATAGTTTCTGCGTCCTCTGCGGGTAATGATCACATCATCGTCGTCGTCATTATTTCCACCGCCACCACCGCCGCCTTTGTTGCCAAAGAGGATCGCAATGATGATAAAAATAACAAAAGCAATCAGGAGCACTTTCAATGCGCTTCCATTACCGGAAGGTGCTGTAGTAGCTACAGGCTTGAATTTCCCCTGAACAGCTTCCATAATGGCTGAGGTTCCGCCATTGATTCCCTCGTACCAAAGTCCCTTCTTAAAATTTGGGGTAACAATATAATCAAGGATCTGTCCTGCTACTGAAGCTGTCAGATATTGTTCTACAGCCCGTCCCTGTTGGATAGACATTGTATGGTCTTCTGTCGCAATCAGGAATACCACTCCGTTATCTATTCCTTTTTTTCCGATTTTCCATTTTTCGCCAAACATGGTTGCCAGAAAGTTGACATCTTCTCCTTTGGTGGAGCGGATGATCACTACTTCAATTTCTGTTGAGGTAGAATCGGCAAACTTGATCAGTTTATTATTCAGTTCATCTTTTTGCTGCTGAGAAAGAAGACCGGCTTCATCAAAAACAGGATAGAGTATTGCTGGTTTTTCGGGAACGGTGTACTGTGCTGATACAAATGTGTAAAAGCAAAGCAATAGAAATGAAAATACTATTTTAAGAGAACGTAATTTCATTTGGGAGTTGGTTTGGGTTTTCTCCTTTTACAGGAAAATGTTTTTTGAGTTCAATTCCTGTTTCCAGGATAGCACTTTTCAGTGCTTTGTAATAATTTCCTTTAGCAAATTCTGCAGTAATGTAATCATGCAGGTGATCCCAGTAAGATTGGTTTACCTTTTCATGAATCCCGATATCACCAATGATAGTCAGGTACTTTTTTTCAAAATTAACATGAAAAAGCACTGCGTTTCTATCGGCTGTCTTATCCATACAGAGTTCCCTGAAGACTTCAAAAGCTGTTTTTGCCATCTGGTCTTCTGTATTGGAATCAATATGCACCCTGATCTCTCCCGTAGAATGATCTTCCGCAGACTGAATCGCTTCCACAAGGGAAGCGATCTGTTGATTTGTAAGGTAATTACCCATTATTATTTGAATACTTCAGGTGCTTTCTGAGCTCCTGCATCAGCTTTGAAATAAGGTTTTTCTTTAAAATTGGTGAAATTCGCCAAAATATTATTCGGGAAAGTCTTTATAGAAGTGTTGTAATCCTGTGCAGCGTCATTGTAATAAACAGTTTCTGTTCTGATACTGTTTTCAATAGCGGTATATTCTCTTTGGAAATTGATATACTGCTGGTCTGCTTTTAAATTAGGATAAGATTCTACTACTGCCATTAATCTGCTTAATGCTCCTGATAGTTCTCCCTGAGCAGCCTGGAATTTAGCAATATCAGCATCAGTCATGTTAGTGGGATCGATGTTGATAGAAGTTGCTTTAGAACGCGCTTCAACAACCTGCGTTAAAGTTTCCTGTTCAAATTTTGAATACGATTTTACCGTTCTTTCAAGGTTGGGAATAAGGTTGGCCCTTTTCTGATATACAGTTTCTACGTTCGACCATTTTGCGTTGACAGTCTGTTCTTTATTAACAAAATTGTTATATCCGCTTTTTCCCCAGAAGAATAAAACGGCAACAATAATAAGGAGGGCGATACCAATGGTTCCTGCACCCAGACATCCTTTATTTTTCATAGTTTATTTTTTTAATTTTTTGTGCTAATCAAATATACAAATTATGTGCTAATTTTGTAAAAAATTATATTTGCATGACAACAATAGTGGTGGCAATGGGAGAGAAAAATGAAATTGGTTTTGAAAACCAGTTGCTTTGGCATCTTCCTACAGATTTAAAACATTTTAAAGATATTACTTCAGGACATCCGGTGATCATGGGGCGAAAAACCTATGAAAGTATTGGGAAAGCCCTTCCGAACCGCACCAACATTGTTGTGTCAAGAAAGAAAAACTGGTTTGAAGAAGGGATTCTTATTGTAGGCAGCATCAAGGAAGCAATGAAGTTTGCAAAAAAAATTGATGAAGAAGTCTTTATTATCGGTGGAGGTAATATCTATGAACAGACTATGGATATCGCAGATAGATTAGAGGTTACTTTAGTAAAAGCTGATCTGAAAGCAGATACTTTTTTCCCGAAAATAAATGAGAAGATCTGGAAAAAAACAAACGAAGTCTGCCATGAGAAAGATGAGAAAAACGCTTATGATTTCTGTTTCCAGACATTTGAAAAAATTAAAAGCGAGTAAGGGGATAGAAATCTAACTTTTAACTCTGGCTTCTAACCTCTAAATTTTTTATCTTTGCACTTCTAAAATTTAATAATGAATAAATACATAAAAATTGCAATAGCAGCACTTCTTATCCTTGCAGGACTTTATCTTATGATTTTCACAAGAAATCTTGGCTGGGGTATTGTTGTTTTTCTTCTTGCCGCATTTCCGATTTTACTTTTCTTTAAAAATGAATATATCCTTTTGGCATTCTGGCAACTGAGAAAACAGAATATGGAAAAAGCTGGAGAATGGTTAACGAAAATAACAGATTATCAGGGACAGCTTTATAAATCTCAATATGGTTATTTCCACTATTTGTTGGGATTGACCCAAGCTCAGGACCACCCTACAAAAGTGGAGCCTTTAATGAAGAAAGCACTGGAGTATGGTCTGAATATGAAACACGACAGAGCTATGGCTACTTTAAATCTTGCTGCAGCGGCTATTTCCAAAGGAAGAAGACAGGAAGGACAGAAGCTTTTGGAAGAAGCAAAAAGACTAGATAGCGCAGGGATGATGACGGATCAGATCAAAATGATGAAAGATCAGTTGAAAATGCCATCTATGCAAAAGCATATGCACAATCCGAATATGAGACAGAGAGGGAAATTCTAATCCATTCTGATATACAATATAAAAGTCCTGATTTTTTCAGGACTTTTTGTTTTTTACCATGCAAGGTGGGGGGGGAGTTTGAAGAGATTATCTTTTGGATTGAAGATGTTTCCTGAAGCGAGCAGGATATTCTGTTTCTGAAAGAGGTTCTGAAAACTATTTGTATAGAATTTCTGTCATCATCTTTATCACTCTACATTTCTGAATTATGGTCATAACCATAAAATTTAGGCATCTGCCAATGGTATTTTACTGCAAAAGTCCGGATAGCAACAATCAGCAAAATGGTGAAAATCTGTATGAATGTATAAGAAAGTGCAGTGTATTTGGTCATCAGGAAAAAGGCTCCTCCTCCCATAATACAAGCTGTAGCATAGATTTCCTTCCTGAAGATTAACGGAATTCTGTTGAGCAGTATATCCCTGATAATTCCTCCGAAACAGCCGGTAATTGTACCCAGTGCAATACAGATCATAGGGTGGATATCTGCATTCAGTCCTTTTTGAATTCCGATAATGGTAAATAGTCCCAAACCAAAACTGTCAAAAATAAACAGCGTTACTTTGAAGTTTTTTTCCATAGATTTAAAAATCATTGAAAAAATACTGGTAATCAGGATCAGGGAGCACATCAGAAGATCATGCATCCAGAATACGGGGATATCAAGAAGAAGATCTCTTACAGTTCCTCCTCCCACAGAGGTTACAAAGGCAATAATAAGCACTCCGAACGGATCAAGCCGTTTCTGCATCGCTGCAAAACTTCCCGACATGGAAAAGGCAATGGTCCCAAGGACTTCTATTGCGAAATTGAACTGTTCGTGCATATATTATGGGTATGAATGATAAGTAATGAGCAATCAGTAATAATAAAAATTATGCCATTTAAATTTGAGAAAGTTTAAACTTATATCGAGCCATAACTTTTACAAGTTCTTCAGATTCTGTTTTTAAATGTAAATTTTTTTTTCGGATTTAAATCTTCTAATTTATCAATAATTTCAGAACAAAACTGCGTTTGGTCAATCTTAAAATTGGGTGACAATCTATCCTGTCAGAATTGCTCATTACTTATATATTTATTTCTCTACTCTCACAGAATCCGGAACCATCAGCTCATATTCTCCGCCGTGAGTAATGATTTCTCTTACAATACTGCTGCTGATGAATGATTTTCCGGAAGAAGTAAGCAGGAAAACCGTTTCCAGTTTTTTATGGGCTAAAGTTCTGTTGGTATGGGCAATTGCTTTTTCAAACTCAAAATCTGCAGGGTTTCTTAATCCTCTGATGATGTACTGAGCGTTTTTCTCAAAGCAGTAATCTACCGTTAAGCCTTCAAAAGAGTCTACTTCTACATTGGGGAATTCGGCAACAGAATTTTGAATGAATTCCTTTCTCTTTTCGAGGGGAAACATATATTTCTTCTGAGAATTCTGCCCGATGGCAATAATTAACTTATCAAATAGCGGTGCCGCTCTTTCTATAATATCGTAATGTCCTAATGTAATGGGGTCAAATGACCCTGGAAAAACAGCAATTTTCATGTTGTATGAATTATGAATTTTAAGTGATAAATTGTCAGTTATCAGTTCATTCTTATACTCACTTCAAACTTCTAATTTTAAACTTCTGTTATCTATTGATTTTATTTAAGGCTTTTTCAACTTCATTTCCGCAAAGATCCATAAGGGAAATTCCATAATGCCTTGCCTGCTGAGGAAGGATACTTGCAGGGGAGAATCCCGGATTGGTATTCATTTCAAGCATATAAGGAATTCCATCCATTAAGATATATTCGCTTCTTGAAAAACCGCTCATTCCTAATGAATTGTATGCTCTTTTAGAGATTTCCTCCACTCTTTTTGTGGTTTCTTCATCTATTCTTGCAGGGGTAATTTCTTCAGAAGCTCCTTCATACTTGGCTTCATAATCAAAAAATTCATTGGTAGGAACAATTTCCGTGATCCCTAAAACAATAGTTTCTCCTTTGAAATCGATAACCCCTACGGAAACTTCCATGCCGTCTAAGAAACTTTCAATAAGGATTTCATCATCTTCTTTAAAGGCTATTTCTGTAGCGGCAATCAATTCAGATTTATCTTTCACCTTGGAAATTCCCAGTGAAGATCCGGATTGGTTTGGTTTTACAAAAACAGGAAGGTTTAGTTCTGCTACAATCTCATCTACATTGATGGTTTCTCCTTTTCTTAAATAGATACTTTTGGCAGAAGGGATTCCATATTTTGATAATACAGCAAGAGTGTCTTTTTTATTAAAGGTAAGCGCGCTCTGATAAAAATCACAACCGGTATATTTCTGACCTATTGCATCCCAGTAAGCCTGTAGAATGCCATTTTCGCCCGGAGTTCCATGGATGGTATTGAAACATACATCAAACTTCAATGTTTCCCCATTATCTAGAATAACAGAAAAATCACCTTTATTGATTTCATGTTTTTTATCATTTTCACCTAAAAAATACCACTCATCTTTAAGGACTACTACTTTATATACATCATAGAGATTTCTATCTAAAGAATCATAGATCAACTGCCCGCTTTTTAAGGAAACTACATATTCATCAGAATAGCCTCCCATTACTACGGCAACACTTTTTTTATTCATAACCATATAGTATCAATTAAGGCAAATTTAATCATTTTATGGAATGCAATAATGGAAATAGGTAAATTTTAAAATCAAAAATGAAATGTGTTAAATAAAAACCCCATTCTAAAATTATTAGCTATATTTGCCGTTATAATTAAAGTATTTTTAAGTATGCTTAAATCACTTTTCAATTGGAAAGTTTTACTGAATTTAGTAGTAGCCATCGGCGTTTTTGTAGCGCTGGTATGGTTCACATTTCGCTGGTTGGAGTACCATACTAACCATGGTCAGGAAATTCCTGTTCCCAATGTTGTAAATAAATCGATACATGATGCTGTTAAAATATTGGATGATACAGGATTGGAGTATGAAGTAGACAGTGCCAATTATGACCCTAAATACAGACCCTTTCAGGTTCTTCAGATCTATCCTGCACCTGGATCCCGTGTAAAAGACGGAAGAACAGTGCGTCTTAGAGTAAATCCTAGAACATGGGCACAGATTGCTGTTCCTGATGTTATCAATAAATATTCAGGTCTGGCATTCCAGAGATTGGATCAGGTAGGTCTTAAAATCGGGGATACCATCTATGAACCAAGTATTCAGAAAGATGCTCTTTTAAGAATTTTGTATAAAGGAAATGTTGTAAATCCGGGTGCCCGTTTACCTAGATTCTCTGTTATTGATGTAGTAGTGGGATCAGGACCGATGAGAAATATCTCAATTCCGAATGTGGTAGGACTTTCTGTAAAAGAAGCAAGAGCAGTTATTGCAAAAAGTATGTTTGAAGTAGGACTTGTAGAGCATGAAGACGGAAGTAAGGATGAATCTGATATTATTTATTATCAGGATCCTGCATCGGGAGATGTTCGTGATCAGGGAATGCAGATTGACCTTTGGGCAAGTAAGCGAACACCTGCGGAACTTAGAGCTAAAGTAGAACAGCTGAACTCCATCTACCGTATGAAAGTAGATACTTCTCTGCCTCCGGTACGATATGAAGAAGTTCATAATGAACCAAGCTATGAAGCGCCTGTAGTACCTGTTCCTGTACCCAGGAAAGAAACTCCAAAGCCAGAGACCCCAAAGGTAGAGACTCCTAAGCCTCAGACTACAACTCCAAAACCAGCTGTTTCAGGGACTGAAAAACCTAAAACGTCTGCAAATACCTCTGCTGCAGGAAATACAGCAAAACCAGCTGCTTCAACTGCTGCACAGCAACCTGCTCAAAAGCCGAAAGCTAAGAAAGTAGTCGTAGAATAAGATCAAATTAATATAAAAAATACTGGCTTCAACTGCAAAATGTTGAAGCCTTTTGTGTAAAAAATATAAAACAATGTCAGAAGATAACGAAGATTTTTTAGATGAAGAATTATTAGACTCCAACAGTATTGAGAATATCGATATTGATGAAGAAAATAAGGGACTGTATGAACATCTTAATATCACTGTTGATAACAAACAGGAACTATTAAGGATTGATAAATTCCTATTAATATACAGACAGAATTCTTCAAGAAATAAAATTTCACAGACCTGCAGGGCTGGAAACGTTATAGTGAACGGAATCGCGGTAAAACAGAATTATCGCGTGAAACCCGGAGATCAGATCTCAGTACTTCTTACGCACCCTCCAAGAGAGAATGTCATCGTTCCTCAGGATATTCCTATCAATATCATTTATGAAGATGATGATCTGGTGGTTGTAGACAAGGAGCCCGGAATGGTAGTACACCCCGGATTTGGAAACTGGGATGGAACCTTGGTGAATGCATTAGCTTATCATTTCGAAAAGAACGGACAAAAGTCTGATCTTGACAGAGTGGGGCTTGTTCACAGGATTGATAAAGATACTTCCGGACTGCTGGTTATTGCAAAGAATGAATATGCATTGAGCTTTCTGGCAAAGCAGTTTTTTAACAGGACTACCAAAAGACTGTATTGGGCTTTTGTATGGGGAAATCTTCAGGAAGAAGAAGGTTCCATCAGAGGACATATTGGAAGACATCCTAAAAACAGAATGCAGATGTCTGTCTATGAAGACGGAAGTCACGGGAAACACGCTGTTACGCACTATAAAGTGCTGGAAAGATTCAGATATATGACTTGGGTTGAATGTAAGCTTGAAACAGGAAGAACGCACCAGATCAGGGCTCATTTCAAACATATTGGCCATACTTTGTTTAATGATGAAAGATATGAGGGGCATACTCCTTTGAGAGGAGTGAATCTTCCCAAATATAAGCAGTTTATTAAAAATGTTTTTGAAATTTTACCAAGACATGCTCTTCATGCGCATACCCTCGGATTTATACACCCAACAACTAAAAAGGAATTGTATTTTGAGAGCCCAATGCCCAAAGATATGACGGATGCCGTAAAAAAATGGAGAAATTATTTAGAAAACTAAAAATATATTGAGAATTTTTTTATATTTGTTGAATTGAAATCAAGATTTGTTATGAGAAAACTATATGCTATCGTATGTTTAGCTCTTTTGTCAAATGCATACAAAGCACAAGAATCACTACCATACTATCAGCAATATCTTTTGGATGGTGAGTTCCTGTTCAACCCAGCTCAATACGGAAAAACAGATTACGTACAGCTCAACGCCAATTATCAACAACAATTTTCAAAATTCAGTAATTCTCCGAATGTTCAGTCTATTGGGATTAATGCGAATATCTTTGATAGAGTAGGTGCTGGTATTTCCGTGTTTAGAGACAGTAATGGTCCTATTTCTGCGGGAGGTATTACAGCTGGTGCTTCATATTTTATTCCTCTAAGTAGTGAAGGAGACAGAAAAGACCAGTTCTCTTTCGGTACAAGTGTTAACTTCTATAACATGAATTTTGATTATTCAAAAATCAATACTGAAGAAGGTGGAGACCCATTATTGAGAGGTGAAGAGAGTAACATCTTTATGGTGTATGCAAACTTTGGTTTGGCTGCTACCTATAGAGGTTTATTCGGGGGTGTTTCCGTGAATGATATTGCATTAAGTAATGATGCTTCCATCGTTAACAACTACGAGCCTTCTCCAATTAAATTCTTCTTAAATTTAGGATATAACTGGAATATCGCTGATAACATTACCTTAGCGCCATCAGCATTGATCAACCTAAATACAAACTCAACGAGAATGATTGACTGGAACCTTATGGCGACATTCTCTAATGATATCAACGCTTTCTCTTTTGGGGTAAGCTACAGAACTGTTCAAAACCGATTTGATAACCAGAACCTGAGTATCTCTCCAATTGTAAAAGTGAGATTCAACAAATTCATGATCGGAGCAACCTATAACCTTGGAATCTCTGATATCCAGAGCTATGGAGGAAACAGCTTCATGATTGGTCTGGGTTATAACTTTGACAACTTTATTAATGTTAGAGGATTTAGATATTAATCAATTTAATTTAAATAAATTTGAGCTCTGATTTTTCAGAGCTTTTTTTATGATATATATTCACATCCCGTTCTGCAAACAAAAGTGCAGCTATTGCAACTTCCATTTTTCAACATCTTTGAATTTTAAGGATGAAATGATTCGTGCAATGAAGACTGAAATAGCGCTTCGAAAAGATGAACTGCAGAACAAGACATTGAAGTCTTTATACTTTGGAGGTGGTACTCCTTCTATACTTTCCGTAGACGAAATCAATTCTTTAATTGATGAAGCACTGCGGTATTTCAGTTTTGACAAAGACATTGAGGTTACTTTGGAAGCCAACCCTGATGATCTGGACAAAAATTTCCTGAAACAACTGTCCGGAACCCCTGTTAACCGTCTGTCAATTGGTACACAAAGCTTTTTCGAAGAAGACTTAAAGCTGATGAACCGTGCTCACAGTGCCTCTGAAGCAGAAGGCTCTATCAAAAGGGCTCAGGATTTCGGATTTGAAAATCTGAGTATTGACCTGATCTACGGTTCTCCTACTTCCAATCTTGAGATCTGGAAAGAAAACTTAAATAAAACAATAGCATTAGAGGTTCCTCATATTTCGTCTTACGCGTTGACGGTAGAACCGAAAACCGCTTTGGAAAACTGGATATCAAAAGGAAAAGTAAAAAGTCCTAAGGAAGAAGAACAGAACAGGGAATTTTATTATCTGTCAGATTTCTTGAAAGATAACGGTTTTGAGCATTATGAAGTTTCGAACTTTGCAAAACCAGAGTTTTATTCCAGACACAACTCTGCCTATTGGAAATATCAGGAATACCTGGGAATAGGACCCTCTGCACATTCATATAACGGTTTTGATGTGAGAAGCTGGAATGTAGCTAATAATCAGCAGTACATTAAAAAACTTAATGATAAAACCCTTGCAAAAGAAGAAGAAATCCTTTCCAAAGAAGATCAGTTTAACGAAATGATTATGATTGGCCTGCGTACCATTTGGGGAGTAGACATTCAAAGCTTGAAAAATAAATTTGATGACCGATTCCTTGATCATTTTCAACGAGAAATAAAGCTGAAAATAGAAGATGGTATTTTAATAATTGAAAATGACCATTTAAAAATTCCTGAGAAGCATTGGTTTATGGCAGATGGTATTGCTTCAGATTTGTTTCTTGTATAATACTTGCATATATATATATGTGCCATAAAATTCACTATTTTTGTATAAAATTTCAGCTCATTTGAAAACTAAGAGACAAGATTATTCGCACCTTTCACCAAGCCAGCCTATCGGAATTTTCGACAGTGGAGTAGGAGGTCTTACCGTTGCCAAAGAAATTAAGAGACTCCTTCCGCATGAAGACCTTATTTATTTTGGGGATACCAAACACCTTCCTTATGGAGAAAAATCTAAAGAGGCGATTATTGAATATTCTACAAAGATCACCAATTTTCTGCTGCAGCAGAATTGTAAAGCAATTGTGATTGCCTGTAATACCGCTACAGCAAACGCTTTGAACGAAGTTATGCAGTCTGTGGCAGGAAGAGTTCCTGTAATAGACGTTATCAATCCTGTTGCAGAAAAAGTATCTTACGAAATTCATAATAATGTAGGGGTTATTGCTACAAAGGCAACTGTAAATTCCGGACTGTATAAGAAGAGCATCCGAAAACATAATAAATGGATCAAGGTGGATGAACTGGCAACCCCATTACTTGTTCCTGCCATTGAAGAAGGATTCAAAAACCATCCGATTACCCATGCTATTATCTATAATTATTTAAGTAATAGTAAACTAAAGAATATAGAAACGCTGATTCTGGGCTGTACTCATTATCCTCTTTTAATTGATGAGATCAAGCAGTATTATGGAAACAGGGTTCGTGTCATAGATTCCCCGAATATTGTAGCCAATCATCTGAAGATTATTCTTGATAAGTATAATCTTATGAATGATAATAATCCAAAACCGAATTATCATTTCTACCTTTCTGACCTTACCAAGAACTTTGAGAAAATCTCTAAGAAATTTTTTGGAAAGACTATTGATTTAGAATTGAAAGTATTATAAGTAAAAAGCTGTTTCATCTGAAACAGCTTTTTTTATTTTCGCAGACTTGTCCACAAGTATTTGCTTAATCAGTGGGAAGCCTTAGGCCTCTACGATCACTTTTTCAGCGTTCAGCCTTGTCTTTGGAGTGAATTTTGGCTGATTGGCATCTGTTTCGTCTCTTTTACCAATGGTTACCGCAAAAAGAGTCTCATATTTCTCATTATTCAGAATAGCATCGTATTTTTCAGGTTCTATTCCTTCCATAGGAGTAGAATCTATTCCCATGTCAGCACAGGCAGAAAGAAAGACACCTAATGATAAATAAACCTGATGCTTCAACCATGCTTTGATTCCGGCTTCCCCTTTAGGTTTTACAAAATTTTTGTAATAATTTACAGACCCTTCAGGCAGTTTTTCTTCAATTTGTTTTTCGAAATCTTCAGGATTTTTAAGGACCTGAAAAACAATCAGGTGGCTGCTTTCAATAACTTTTTCCTTATTCCAGTAAGAAGCCTCCGCCAATTGCTCTTTTACTTTAGAATGGTCATTTACAAAAACAAAATTCCATGGCTGGCTGTTGATCGAAGAGGGACTGAGATTCAAAATTTCTTTCAGTACTGCTACTTGTTCGTCACTTATTTTTCCCTGTGGGTTATACTTTTTTACCGTATACCTCGTTTTCATTTTGTCTAAAAAGTTCATAATTTTATACTATCATTTTTATAGTTACAAAATTAATTTAAGTTTAGTAACTTTGCAATAACGGTAAAAAATGATAGTATAAATGTATACAGTAGATAATAAATCCTATCCTTGCTGTACCAGCGTAACAATGAGGTTTATAGGTGGTAAATGGAAAGCAGTAATTTTACACCATTTAATTGGTGGTGCAAGAAGATACAGCGAATTGAGAAAATCAATCCCCACTATTACAGAAAGAACACTGAGCCTTCAGCTAAAGCAGTTAGAAGATGATAATATTGTCAGCAGAACAGTTTTTACAGAGAAACCTCCTTTAGTTGTTGAATATGAATTAACGGATTTTGGAAGAACTCTGCTGCCTGTTTTGGAGGCGATAACAAGATGGGGCGAGGAATCTCCGGATATGTCAAAAAAAATAATCAGGAATTAAATTTCCTGATTATCTTCTTTATTAGGTTCAAAAAAACTGAAACTCACGTTTCCGTATTTTCGGGTATCTATCAAATTAGGATGTTCCAGTTTCATACGGCTTTGGTGCTCTACAATAAGAACTCCGTTCTGCTTTAAATATTTATTTTTTAAAACCAGAGAAAGCAGTTCGTAATATTTTTTCTCTTCCATTTCAAAAGGAGCATCAGAAAAAACGATTTCGAAAGATTTTTTATTTCTGAATTTTTTAAGCCAGTCAAAAACATCACCTCTCTGTACATTGATCTGGTTTCCCATACCAAGATCTGAAGCCGTGGAATTGATAAATGCAGTATGCTTTGGGTTCATTTCTACAGACGTTACATCCTGACATCCTCTGGAAGCAAATTCGAATGTAATAGAACCGATGCCTGCAAAAAGATCAAGTACGGATATTGACTGCGTATCGTATTTGTTTTCCAGAATACTGAATAAAGCCTCTTTAGCAAAATCAGTTGTGGGCCTTACTTCAAAGTTTTTAGGAGCGGCAATTTTTTTGGCTTTCCATTTGCCTGATATTATTCTGAACATATTTTTGTTAGGGGTTTTAGGAATAGATTACAGACAGCTATTTTTTGGGTTTGGCCCTTTTGATAGATCGTAATCTGTAATCTAATTTAATATAAAATTCTTATTGGGGATATTGTCAAATACAATTTTCAGGTTTTTGACAAATTTCTGAAGTTCGGAAATAAATGTTTCATTTTCCGTAGTCTCTCCGTAAGCATAAAAGCTGGTTTCATTGATTCCAAAACCTATTTTGCTCAAAGTAAACATAATGAAATACAGGAAATCAACCTCTGAGTTGACATCCAGATTATTATAAAGAATGATCTTTTTATTATCAATCGCAAAAAACTCACATTGATTATGATAAAGGTTAATGTGAATTTCCTTACTGTTTTTATTATGAACTGAACTTAGAAACTTTTCTCCGGAGAAATTGAAATGCACCGGTATGGCAAGCTCTTTTATTTTTTTATAATAATTTTTCGGAAAAGTATAGTAAAACTGAATACCGAATTTTTTGTTGATGGAAAGCATCAGTTCCTCTTTTTCCCTGTCGCTGGGAGCATTGAAGGCAATCAGATCAAATCCGGCATCATGCTCAGAAAAACCTTCTGGCATCAGCGTAAAGTGATTAAAGGCAGAAATCACCTGAATTTCATCAAACCTTTGTCTGATAAGAATTTCATCAAGTTTTGCTTCAATAAGATTGGGTGGGGTCTCTTCAGTCACAAAATAAGATTTCTCCTCCAGAATGTTTTTGTTTTTCACAATCTGGTAAATCAATCCGTCTTTGGTAAAAAGTAAATTAAGTACGTTCATATTTCAATTCCTGCAAATTTAGTGAAATTCTACCATTACCGCACCCGATTGATGGTGAAGTATTTCCTTATTATAAAAATCAATATTGACCTGGCTTTCTAATACATCCCTAACCATCCTCTGCAATACCCCATCACCAATACCATGAACGATTTCCAGCCGTTTGAGATTATTCTTTCTGCAAAAGGCCAATACCTCAATCAGTTTTTCCTTTTGAATAAACAATCTTTCAAAACTGTCATAGTCACTTGGATTTTTTACCAAATTATGAAAATGAAGGTCTAAAACCAAATGATTTTTCTGATGTTTTTTAGAAATTACTTTTTTGGGTTCAGCTTTTTTTATTACTCTTATATTTTCATAAAGATCGGGGTCTTTAGGTACAAGCTTCTCTTTAGCGTATTGGTGGGTAAAGCCATACCCATCTTTGAAAACCACAATATTTCCCTTAACGGAAGTCACAACTCCGCTTAAATCTTCATCTACTACCGAAACTTTATCGCCAATTTTCATAATTTTTTAAACTGTTTCTCTTTTCTCAAACTCTGGAACCCAATTCAATAACTTCCAGGTCTTTGATTTCCTCACCATCCACTACAAAACGCATCATGGTTCTCACTTTGTGCCAGCCTTGTTTTCCACATGCTCCGGGATTCAGGTGCAGAAGACTATTTTTTTCATCATACATCGCCTTCAGAATATGAGAGTGTCCCGAAATAAATAATTTGGGAGCCTTTTTTTCAATTTCTGCTTTAGTTAAAGGCGTATACTTTCCAGGATAACCACCAATATGAATCATTAGAACTTCTAATTTTTCACAGAAAAACCGGCTAACTTCCGGAAATTCTGCACGTATTTTAGGATTGTCAATATTTCCATAAACACCTTTCAGAGGTTTTATTTTTTCCAGCTGTTCAATAACGTCTATGCTTCCGAAATCTCCACAGTGCCATACTTCGTCTGCCTGGGCAGCGTATTCTAAAATCCGGTCATCTATATAAGAGTGGGAGTCTGAAAGGAGAAGGATTTTTGTCATTATCTAAGGGTTCTTGCAGTAATATTTTCGTCGTATTTTTCTTTAAATACTATAACACGGTCAGGATTTAGTTCACCATTCTGATTAAGAACTCTTTCCTTTAGCAGCCATTTTATTATTTTTTCCATTCCTTTTTTGGAATTCATAAAATTGGCAACTTTTCCCAGATCTGTGGACTCTACCTTCACTTTTTCACTTAAGAAATTAAGAATGAAGTAATCATCACTTACATAACTTGGTGTTTCGTTATCCATGTATTTATAAAGTAAAATTTCTTCATCATCCTTCATAGAAAAAAATGAATACTGAGCAAGGCTGATTTTTTCAGCCTTTAGGATCTGTTTACCATCCAGAAGAACTTTATCATTTTTAATAACAACTTCCTGAGAAAAATATAAATTACTGCTTATCATCAATATGAAGAAAGCCAATAATCGGTTTGCGGTCATTTTTAGTACTATTTATACTGCAAATATAAAGAAGCTTTACTAAACTTATCAAGTAAGCGTATTCCCCGGATACATTTCATGAAGATCAGTCAGCAATATTTTTGGTTCTGCGTATAGAATCAAGTTTCTTCTCTACATCAGCGCTGAATAATCTTTTCAATTTTAATTCATTTTCTGTCAGCTTTGAAATTATGAAAGTACCGTTCATACTGAAATTAGAAGGAAATACTACAGTAAGTGTTGTATCTGATACTTTTTTCCAATCTCCGATATAACGTTCGAATTTTAAATTTTTAGGAGTAATTTCTTCTAATGTATCGTATTTGCGTTGAGAGTTTCCCAGGTTTCCTGTTATCTTTCCATTTTTCTGAAATCTGAGACCCTGTCTCTTTTTATCAAAAGCATTTTGCTTTTCATAGGTATAAATATAGGTGTCTGAGTTTCTTAAATTCCAGGTTTGTAAAAGGAGAGGATTAGAAACTTTATCCTGGCTTTTCATAAAACTGAACGCAAAAAAAGAGAGAAGAAAAATACAAATTGACTTTTTCATTGATATTAAAAACTGATTTGCCGGAAAAATAGGTAAACTTTTAACACGAACAAAATGGGGGTCATCTAATATTTGCTAAATTTGGGAAAATTAAAATAATAATGAAACAGAAATTTTCTTTTTTCATTTTTCTTTTGACCGTGGGATTAGCGAATGCGCAGGTTGAAGAGAAAAAACTGGATGAACTGGTCCAGAATACCCTGAAAACTTTCGACGTTCCCGGAATGTCAGTAGGAATTGTAAAAGATGGCAAAGTAATCTATTCTAAAGGCTTCGGAGTCCGTTCTCTTACGACTAAACAACCTATGGATGACAATACATTGGTAGGGATCGCTTCCAATTCCAAAGGGTTCACCTGTGTAGCATTAGCCATCCTGGCTGATGAAGGAAAATTGAACTGGGATGATAGTGTTTCAAAATATATTCCCGAATTTCAAATGTATGATCCATACGTTTCCAAGAATATAACCATAAAGGATCTGATTACTCACAGAGCAGGGCTGGGGTTGGGACAGGGAGATTTAATGTTTTTTCCGGAAGGAGGAAATTTAACCGTTAATGATATTGTACGCAATGTAAAATATTTGAAACCGGAAAATCCTTTCAGAACGAAATTAGATTATAATAATATCATGTTTATTGTTGCGGGAGAAGTCATCCACAGAATTTCCGGGTTAAGCTGGGCAGAATTTATTGAGCAGAGAATCATGAAACCTGTAGGGATGAATTCCAGCTTTGGAAGTTACAACAGAGCTAAAGCAGCCTCCAATAAAATTGATGCTCACGCACCTGTAGACGGGAAAGCAATTGCCGTTCCTCATGATTGGAATGAAACAGCAAATGCAGCAGGCGGAATTATGAGTAACATCAAAGATATGACGACCTGGGCAGAATGCCTCTTAAATAACTTTACCACTAAAGACGGTAAAAAATTGGTGTCTGATAAAAATGCCCAGCAGCTTTGGAGTCTGCAGATTCCTGATAGAGTGGCAGCTAAAAACCCATATGATACAAGTTTTTACGGATATGGACTAGGATGGTTCCTTAGTGATGTTAAAGGGCATAAACAAGTTCAGCATACAGGGGGACTGATCGGGACGGTAACACAGTTCACTTTAATCCCGGATTTAAAACTGGGAATCGTTGTATTAACGAATCAACAGTCAGGAGCAGCATTTAATACGATCACAAATACGGTAAAAGATTCATATCTGGGAGTAGCAGACAGAAACTGGCTGAAAACATATGGAGAGAGAATGTCTAGAGCAGAGGCTGAATATGACAAACAGAAGAAAGAATCTTTTGCGAGATCTGATGCCTTTAAAAAGGAAAAAGCTCTTCAGCCAAAAGCAGAACAGTTTATCGGGATGTATAATGATGTGTGGTTTGGTGATGTTGAAATTGCCCGGCAGGGAAGTACTTACAGAATTTCATGTAAAAATTCTCCAAGGTTAAAAGGAGAATTACTCCCTTATTCTAATAATTCTTTCATCATCAAATGGGATGACAGAAGCTATGATGCAGATGCCTATATTATTTTCAACTATGATGAGAATGGCAAAGCAGAATCAGCAAGGCTAAAAGCTATTTCTGATGTAACGGATTTCAGTTTTGATTTTGATGATCTCGATCTGAAGAAGAAGTAAGCTGCGAAAAATAAGAAAGGCAAAATCGCGAAATATATTCAATAGGGACGGGCTTTAGCCCGTCTTTTTTATATGCAGTCGATAATGGCTTTATCCAAAAAATAACCAGTCTGGTAATTTTTTTGCATTCCTCCAGAAGGGGAAATATGTTACGTATAAAAGAAATATTGGGCTAATGAAGCCGATTCAGATCCTGTTGTGCAAAGGATAATTCTGTATTAAGATGCTGCCTTTCAAAGAATTTTTTTAATTCCAGAAGCCTTTTTTGATTGTCAAAATGTAAACTTGAATTTAATTTTCTCTGGCAAAGTGAACAGGCTCTTGCAAGATGATAATCCGTTTCTGTGAGGGAATTGGTTCCATTCATAACGCAGTTGGCATTCAGGCAATGGTTGATTCCAAACATATGTCCGATCTCATGAGAACTGATTTTGATTAGCCGCAGAAAGCTTCTATTGAAATTGGATGCTGTAAGATTACCGTTGGCAAATCTATACATAGAAGTTACTCCCACACCGTCATCATAAGATGCAAGTCCGAAAACATAATTCCATTCTGGTGTCGGAAAAAGATCTTTTTCTGTAATTCCCATCAGGATAACAGCATCTTTAGGTTTTCTTTTTATTAGAATACTGTCCAGTACATATCCTGCCAATATCTGTTCCTGTCCTTCTTTAGATATTCTCTTTACTTTTTTTTGGAAAATGCTATTAGGTAAAGCGGGAAGCACTTTAGTTTCCAGCTGGAAATATATTTTCAGATATGCTTTTGTAAGTTCTATTTCTTTTTTCTGAAGCTCATTAAATATTCCGATAGGTTGAAGATAAATTATATTTCTTCCGGGTTCAGGTTTAATTTTTCTTGTTTTCTGAAAATCCTCAAACTGCTGGAATTTTTCATCATGGTTATATCTCCAGGTTCCAGGCTTAGGTTTTGGAAGCGGTATATCATTGATGGCTATTGTTTCGAAATAGGTCTTTTCTTTTTTCTGGCATGAAAAAAGAATCATCAATAGTACGGAACAAAAAAATGTAGAGATAAAGCTATATCTTCCCGGGTTCATAAAAGAACAGAAGTTTCTTTTTGGCACCATCAAATTCCGACCACGAGCTGCAGTCTACTTCAAAGCCGGCTACACCACACGTCGGAAAGTGAAAAATATCTTCGGAAATAGAATTTGCAAAATTAGAAATTCCATTATTATGGGAAAAAAGAGCTACCGAGCTTAAGTTATCATCCAGATCATAGATTACAGATTCAAAATTTGTTTCCGAAGGGTTATATAATTTTTGATCAGTAGAAAAGCCCAACTGATAAGTTTGATTGAAAATTTTGCAGGTATTCAGCGCACGTACTGCCGGGCTGGATACAAAATAATCGATAGAAATATTATTATGTTTTAAGAATCGGGACATGTTCATAGCATCCTCCAAACCTTTGTCTGCCAAGGGTCTGTCAAAGTCCTCCGTTTCTTCCGGCCAGTCGCTTTTTGCATGTCTTACGAGGATGAGTCTCTTCATATATATGTTTTTGGAAGATTAAAATTATAAAAAAAATAATGGAATAAAACATGATTTATATAAAAAAACTGCGTTATGAATAAAATCAGTAAATTTTACTAAATTTGCAAACTTATGGGACAAATCCTTGCAATAGACTATGGAAAGGCCCGTTGTGGCATTGCTGTGACGGATGATATGCAGATTATAGCCAGTGGGCTGGAGACTGTAGAGAACCGCTCATTACTGGATTTTTTGAGAAAATATTTCAAAGAAAATAAGGTAGATGGTTTAGTAATTGGGCTTCCCACAGATTTGAAAGGAAATATTTCAGAAGTCGAAACAGATATTTTAAAATTCATTGAAGAATTTAAAAAAGAATTTTCGGATATTGCGGTTCACCGTTTGGATGAAAGATTTACTTCCAAAATGGCTTCTTTTTTTATTTCCCAAAGTGGAAAGAGTAAGAAGAAAAGACAGGAAAAAGGATTAATAGATAAAGTAAGTGCAACGATCATATTGCAGAATTTTTTAGAACAAAGATTAAGATGATACTACCGATAAGAGCTTTTGGGGATCCTGTTTTGAGAAAAGTAGGAAAAGATATAGAAAAAGACTACCCCGGATTACAGGAACTGATAGATAATATGTTCGAAACGATGTACAGTGCAAACGGAATTGGTCTTGCTGCACCTCAGATCGGTTTGGATATACGTGTATTTATAATAGATGTAACGCCTCTTGCAGAAGATGAAGATTACGAGGATATTAAAGATGAGCTGGCAGACTTCAAGAAAGTATTTATCAATGCTACAATTCTTGAAGAATCCGGTGAAGAATGGAAGTTCAATGAAGGCTGCCTGTCTATTCCGGATGTGCGTGAAGACGTGAAAAGAAAAGGTACAATCGTTATTGAATATTATGACGAAAATTTTGTGAAACATACAGAAACTTTTTCCGATATTAGAGCCCGCGTAATTCAGCATGAATATGACCATATTGAAGGGATTCTGTTTACCGACCATCTAAGTGCTTTGAAAAAGAAGCTGGTAAAAGGAAAACTGTCAAAAATCTCTCAGGGTGATGTAAGCATCGGTTATAAAATGAGATTTCCAAAATAATTAAAACAAGGATAAAAAAATAATAAAAAGCAAAAGGCTTAGTGCTGATTGCAGAATTTACAAAAAATAAAATTATGCTGTTAGAAAAAATAATTTCAATTTCTGGAAAGCCAGGACTTTACAAATTAGTTTCTCAATTAAGAAACGGATTCATCATTGAAGATGTTACCAACAAGAAAAAAGTTAGCATTGGAAATTCAAGCCAGGTAAGTTTATTGGATAATATTGCAATGTTTACATTTGATAAAGAAGTTCCTTTGTTCGAAGTTTTTGAAAATGTTGCAAAAAACAACGACTATAAGGAGACTATTTCTCACAAATCTTCTGATTCGGAATTGAAGGACTTTATGTTGAGCTCTCTTCCTAACTATGATACAGAAAGAGTATATGCTTCTGATATTAAGAAATTGGCGCAATGGTACAACATTCTTCACAAAGCTGGATATATTACTCCGGATAGCTTTGTAAAAGCAGAACCTGAAACTCTGGAAGGTGAACCTGCCGAAGAAATAAGCATTGAAAAAGAAACAAAAAAAGCGGCTCCAAAAGCTGAAAAGGCTGCTGCTCCAAAAGTAAAAGCTACTTCAGCAGCAAAATCAGCTCCTAAAAGTACACATACTAAAAAAGGATAATTCATTTATTGAATTTTATAAATAAAGCCTTGTTAAGAATTTTCTTAACAAGGCTTTTTGTTTAGAAGATAGTAGTCGGAGGTCTATTTCTCTTCATTACCAATTTTTGTTCCCAACATTCATTCTTAAACCTCGGAAAACTAAAAAAAACGCTAACTCTACACTCTCAATTTCTCATTCTTAACTTTCAATTTCCAATTTTTTACTTTTCCCAAAATAACCCTTACATTTGTATAAGATTGAATGGCCAATTACTTATGAATACGAAACAGGAAAAATTAGAAGCTTTCGGAAGGCTTCTTGATATTATGGATGATTTGCGTGAAAAATGTCCATGGGATCAGAAGCAGACGTTAGAGTCCCTTCGCCACCTTACTCTTGAAGAAACCTATGAGCTTTCAGATGCTATTTTACAGGACGATTTACAGGAAATAAAGAAAGAACTGGGTGATGTTCTGCTTCATTTGGTTTTTTACTCTAAAATAGGCTCTGAAAAGGGAAGTTTTGATATTGCTGATGTTATTAACTCACTTAATGAAAAGCTGATCTTCCGTCATCCTCATATTTATGGTGATACCAAGGTGAAAGATGAAGAAGAAGTGAAACAGAACTGGGAAAAACTAAAATTGAAAGAAGGCAATACATCTATTTTAGGAGGGGTTCCGAAAAGTCTGCCTAGTTTGGTAAAAGCTTTTAGAATCCAGGATAAAGTAAAAGGTATTGGTTTTGAATTTCATGATGCAGAAGATGCCTGGAAAAAAGTGGATGAAGAGATTCGGGAGTTTCATGAAGAAACAGATCCTGATAAGAAAGAACTGGAGCTGGGAGACGTTTTTTTCTCATTGATTAACTATGCAAGAATTTCGGGAATCAATCCGGATTCAGCATTGGAAAGAACCAATCTGAAGTTTATTTCAAGATTCCAGCAAATGGAAAAACTTGCCAGTGAGAAGAATTTGAATCTTGCAGATATGTCTCTGGAAGAAATGGATGTTTTTTGGGAAAAAGCCAAACAGCTTTCATAAATCTTACTTGGAATGATTAATGCTTTTTATTCTCAGTTTAAAAAAATAAAATATGTTACGTTTTCTTATTTTACCCGCTTTGTTTTTGTTGAGTTGTAATCCAAAAGCCCAAAAGTCATCCGCTGAAAACGATGAACTTAAAGTACAGTATTCTTTGCCTAAAAAGCTAAAGGAAGTTTCCGGAATGACTTTATCCAAAGATAAAAAGACAACCTGGGTAATTGAAGACAGAGGGAATAAAAATGCGGTATACGGGCTTAATGAGAAAGGAGAAATGATTGCTAAAGTACCCGTTATAAACGCTGAAAATACAGATTGGGAAGATATTATATCAGATACCGAGGGAAATATTTATATTGGAGATTTTGGGAATAATGATAATGACAGACAAGACCTTGCTATTTTAAAAACAGATCTTAAAAATAGTGACCAGACAAGTACAAAAGTGGTTCAGACTACAAAATTTCATTATCAGGGGCAGACAGAGTTTCCGCCAAAGAAATCTAATTTATTATATGACTGTGAAGCCTTTGTAGAAATGAACGGAAATTTCTATCTCTTTACCAAAAACAGGAGTAAAGGATTTGACGGAACTTTTCTGGTATTCAAAGTTCCCAATAAAGAAGGAAATTTTGAAGCTAAATTAATAGGAAGGTTAAAACTTCAGGGTGGCTATAATGATGCAGCTATTACATCAGCAACAATCAACAGTACAAAAGATAAAATAGTATTGCTGACGCACAAAAATGTACATGTTCTTACCGGATTTACGGTTGATAATTTCAGTGCTGCAAAGATTCAGAAAATTCCATTACATCATAATTCTCAGAAGGAAGCTATTGTTTTTTTTGATGATAAAACATTAATGATTGCTGATGAGAAAGGTAAAAATGAAGGTGGGAATGTATATACATTTCCTTTTTAACAGAGATATCACTATTTTTGTAGTCAATTAAATGACTATGAAAAAAATATTTTACATTTTATTTGCACTAAGCTTATTCTCTTGCAGTACTAATGAGGATACAACAAGTGAAGATCAATCAGGAGATATACAACCAGATAAAGCATATGTTTTTCTAATGGATTATCCGACAAGTATGCCTAGTCATGAAAGATATTACCAATTTACTTATGAGAATGGTCGTTTAAAAAATATGATAGGTAAATTTTATCCTTTCTCAACTCCAATTAGTTACTTCAATCCTAATGTACTTACACAGTTCATCTATAGTAATAATAAAGTACACATAAACTATTTTGAAGCACCACAAAATGTAGTTGGATATAAATCCGTGTCCTACACCATGGAAAATGGCAGACCAACTAAGGCTGAACACTATTATAATTATAATAATAGCGCATATCCTGCAGAGTTAGAATTTACTATGACCTATACCTATAGTCAGAATACAATAAAAATATATAGAAAATCAGGGGCTTGGGAATTTTTCACAACCTACTATTTTGATGCACAAAATAACCTTACTAAAAGTGAAATCTTAGAAAGAGCGGGTAATATTGATAATAAAATAACCACCACTACTTATTCTGATTTTGATAATGCGAAAAACGCATTTAAAAAGTTTTATCTTGTTAATGATGAGCTTTTTGAAAAAAGTTTATCTACTAATAATTTCAGAGCAAAAGAATCTGTTAGTCAATATTTTCCAACTGAAGCCAACGGCGGGATAGTAGTAGCTCCGGGGCATTCAAGCAGTCAATGGACTTATAACTATGATAGCAACGGGCAGGTATTACTATACTTTCCTCTTCAAAAAATACAATAAAGCAAAATCCACAGAGAACTTTCTGTGGATTTTTTAATATAGTATATAATTAAAGTGATTAAAGTTAAAGTTTTAAGGCGTAAGATATGATATGTGAATATTACCACTTGATAACCTAAAGTTTTGGGTATACCGGCAGCGTATTCTGAAAGTTTCACCAGTATTAAAGAAATTGATAGAGGATAGATTATGATTTAGTCCTGTAGTACGCTCCCCATGTCCTGTAGATATACCTGCAAGGGTTGTTACTGCCGGAGCCACTTTTTGTATATAGGAATTGGCAGTTCCCGCTGTCTGTCCGTTTCCATTCAGGTTGAGGTCATAGGTATCATAAGGGACAATATTATAAAACCCTGGCTTTACTACTGTGAAAAGTCCTGTGCTTGAATTATAAGTAAGATAAGCTGTGTCAATCTTATTGGTTACATTAAAGATATAAGTTTGTGAGTAATTTTCATGGGTATTAACCGGGGTGTTGTGTGTACCGGTGTAGCTTCCGTTAGCAGGGCTTATATTTGTTTTATTTCCTACATAAACCACCTTTAAGAAGTTCTCAGACTCAATAGTTTTCCATACAGGTGTATTTCCGGTTCCGTTTGACATTAAAAATTCTCCTTTATTCCCGGAATTTCCTGCTGTTCTGGCATCGCCGCCTACATTCAGGTCTTTCACTATCTGAAGCGAGCCGTTAACGTGTAAAGTGTTTTGGGGAGTAGGAGTTTTTATCCCTACTTGGGCGTTCGAATTTACAAACATAACAAATAATGCCATGTATAATAGCTTGTTTTTCATTCAATTGTTGGTTTTTTGTTTTGTGGGAACAAATATAAACTGTTTTTAAAATGTGCTTTTTTTAAAGAATTGATAAGAATATTAAGCTATGGGTAGATTTGGGCTATATTGCTGAAAATATGGCCTTTAAATAAAAGCCATATTTATATTATTGATAAGAAATGTGAGTTGAAAATTAGAATTATTAAATTTTATTTATATTGACTTTTTTTATAAAAATCAATTTTTATTGTTTTAATAATTTGATTTACAGTTGTTTATTTTTCGTTTTATGTAATAAATCTGATTGAAAAAGTTAGAGTTAATTTCATTTGTGTTGCATCAGCAAATTTTAGAACTTCATTCCTACTCCTGCAGAGATTCTTCCTCCATCTGAACCATAGAAATAATTCAGCCTTGCCGATATCATTTCTACAATACTTAGCCAGAATCCTCCTCCTACAGACTGATGCCATTTTCTGGAATCTTCGCCATCATCCCAAACTCTGCCGACATCATAGCCTATAAGGATTCCCATATTCGCAGGAGCAATATTGTTCCTGATTCTTCCAAAATCCCATCGGACCTCAGAATTATTGATAAAATAGGACCTTCCGGAGAATCTCTCATTTCTGAATGCTCTCATTCCGTTATTGCCACCAATAGCGGCAGCCTGATAGAATTCAAAGTTGTTATTATTGATCCACATGACATTGCTGGAATTGGCGAATACAAAAATTCCTTTTTTGTCAATTCTGTGATCAATTGCTAATTTCCCTTTCAATGTCAGAAAGTTCTTGTTAAAGTCGGAAAGGGTAGCTTTCCAGTCAGCATTCAGCATGAATTCCATTCCCAGCGTAGGGAAGGCTGTGTTATCTGCATTTTTATAACCGAATGTATAATTGGCTCCTGCAAATTGCTGGCTGTTGAATACCTCAGGTCTTACATCGGGAGACTGATTGATGAAGCGTCCGTCTTTTCTCTGTACTTTATTGTCTTCAAAAGTAAGCTGAATCTGATGACTAAGATTCATCCAGCTTTTTTTCGTGATCGAAGGTGAAAAATTGAACTTGGAAATTCTTGCTCTGTTGTATTCTCTTTCCGTATTTTCTTTATCATACTCGCTCTCATTGGAAAGACCGAAGAAATTTTGTGAAAATCTTGGAGTGGTATAAAAGGCATCCAGATTGATATCCCAACCTGAAATTGCTTTTTTGAAAACACCTTTATAGGTAAGACTGAATCCTGCAGTAGCGGTATAAAAATTAGCTTTTAAGCTGTGTTTTTGGGTATAAGGATCACGAATGAAATTATTGACTGTATAATTGGCCAGAACCCCTACGATAACGCCATCATCCGGGTTGTAATCCAGATTTGGATAGCCTGCCACAGAATTATACTTTGGATGTTTGTAATTGTAGCTGTTGATATCATAGTCATTGGTAATATTTTTGGTGGCATTGCCCGATTTATAGGTGTTTTTCTGAGATTCAAAATCGTAAATTTTTACTTTTCTTCCATCTGCAACATTGTATACATCGTGATTGTATCCGCCAATCAGTCTGATGTTCATTTTAGGTCTTCCGGTTCCTATGACTTCGTAAATATCATCATCTTCCAAGCCGTAGATCCATAATTCTTTTGTTTTTGAATCATGATAGGTTTTTTCAAAGACAAGTTCATTTTTATCTTTATTCTTTCCCAGATTATATTGCTGTACCAATACAGAATGACCATTTTTAGTGATGACAAATCTATCAGGATTTACCGTTCCTGCCAGAGGAACTTTTTTCTGAAGAACATCATAATATTGAGAGGCATACCCTTGTAGTTTGGTTTTTCGTATTTTAAGCTTTCTCTGGATATCTGCAATGGTTTCATCCTGTACTTCTTTCGGAAGATTATGAAAAGCATCATCAATATCCATATCTGTAAGATGTTCCTGAATATATTTAGCCTGTGCTTCCCATTCTTCCTGAGTAGAATTTTTCAGAAAAACAAGGTCCATAGGATAAGGTTCCATAGCCAGCCATTTGACACTGCTGATATCTTCGGTAAAGGTTTTCATATGACGGATTGCCGGAACATTCATAATGAGTTTAAAGGCAGCACCGTCATACTTACTGAAAGCCTGATCCCTGTCTTTCGGGATAGGTTTATAGACGATCTTATCCCCAACTTCATATTCTGCCCATTTCCACTGATCAGAATGTCTGTCCCAATCACCAATAAGCATATCAAATAAGCGGGCCCTGATGTAAGATTCTTTATCTACAGAATATTTATAGTTTTTGGTAAGGTTTTTTAAAACGTCATCAGTTGAAACAATATCTTTAGCATTGTCAAGTGAAGCCAATGTTGTAGGATCTGATGAAAAACGTTCTTCAATCATGTACATTTCATCACCATAGTTTTCATTATACCTGCCTAAGGCCTGTTGCCTCGGGATATAATAGAGTTTCGGATTACTGTGGAAAATATTCAGCTTTTCTGCCATATTTCCAATGGTAAAAGGTGTAAACGGATGATTGGTGGTATAGAAGTCCAATAAAAATTTTTCAGGGAAAGTATCCGAAAGTTCTTCTCCTAAGGTACTTTTTGTAAAAGCCATATTATTGAGAAAACGGATTGCACTTTTCTTTACCCCGCGCATTACAAACTCTTGTCCGTTGGTTGCTTTTAATCTTAAACTGTTGGATTGATTTCCCCCTCCTTCTCTGAATGGTTTATAACCACCGTTCAGCTCAGAGAGATTGGCCGTAGGTGCTTCTATAGGGATCCCGTAGTATTTTCTGTAATGTTCACCCCAAAGCCATCTGTAAAACCCTCTCTTTTCAGTAAGAGCCACAGGATAAATGGTTGAAGAGAATGTTGGCGGAAAAGTATTGGGAAAGTTATTCACAAATACATCCGGTTTTGAAATTACAGAAATTTGGGTGAGTTTTTGTGCATGAGCATTTTTTGTAGAAAAATATTCAATATCCGTACTCTGGTCTTTTCTGATATTTAAAATGGCAAAACCACTGCCTCCGTAAGAAAAGTCTGTGTTTTCCACAATAGTAGAGGGATCAACTTTAGAGCCGGCTCCGCTGATGATCTGTCTGATATTTCCATCTTCGTGGTACTGAAGATTATGATCATGCCCGGAAACGAAAATAATATTGTCCTTATCCTGAACAATACTTTTCAGTCTGTTAGCCAGATCTGCATAGTGCTGATTGTTGAGATCTGCAGGGCTTGCTCCCGAAGAACTTCTTAAGATATTGATCAGACTAGCAACACCGGGAACAGGGATTTTACTGTTGAGTGGATAAAGATGTGATTTTGCAGAGGTGAATCCCGCATGGGTTCCGCTGCTGATAACAGGATGGTGTAATGCTACAATAATTCTCTTCCCCTGGTTTTTAATGATGAGATCTTTAAACTCAGTGAAAAAATCTTCACGGGTTTTGATATTACAGTTCTTATTGATTCCGGGATAATTATCCCAGTTGGCAATAACCCATTCTGTATCAATGGCAATTAATTTTATATCTTTAGTGATGTTAATATCATCAATGGGGCATCCGTTTTTAGGAAGAAAAGCTTTCTTATCGTCGAAATATTTTTTGACAATACCTTCCTGAGTATTGAGTCCTTCCAGTCCATTATACCAGTCATGATTTCCTGGGATCACTAATGTTTTCCCTTTGAAATTTTTGGTTATATCAAGCTGATTTTCCAGTTTCTGTTTTGCAGAGGCATAGTCTTTATCACCTTTTTCAGGCATTCCGTTAGGGTAAATATTATCACCCAGAAAGATCAGCATAGAATTACTGTCGGCGGAATCCAGTTTGTTTTTTAATAAATTTAAAGTCTTCTGTGCCTGAGGTTCATCTGCATTACCGGCATCTCCGATCAGAAAAAGTTTAAAATCAGTTTCAGATTTTATGTCGGAATCTTTTACTTCATATAAGTTTTTGCCCTTTTGTACGTTATATGTAGCGCAGGAGTAAAGTGCTCCGGCAGATAATACTGTTCTAAGAACAATAGAAGTATTTTTTAGATGAGTTTTAAAGGATAAATTCATAAATTTACATTAACAAAAATTCAGGAATGAGCATTCTACACAAAGCTAAAAATTATGTTGAAATCTTATTCAAAGATAAGTTATCTTCGGTATATTTTTATCATAATTTTATCCATACTGCCTATACTGTTAATAAGGCAGAGGAAATCATGAAAAATACTCCTGTTTCGGAAGAGGATCAGGAGAAGGTACTTGTAGCATTATGGTTTCATGATACAGGTTATATAGAATGTGCTCAGAATCACGAAGAGAGGAGTGTAGAGGTGATGAGGGACTTTTTGCAGAGTGAAAACTATCCTGAAAGCTATATTGCAGATGTTGAAAAGCTGATTCTGGCAACAAAAATTACGTATGTACCTCAGACTTTACTTGAAAAAATTGTAAAGGATGCAGATTTCAGTCATTTTGCCGGACACGATTATAATGATATTTCCGATGCTTTAAGAAAAGAGTGGGAATTGACCAATTTCCGATGCTTTTCTAATGATGAGTGGAATGCCGGTAATCTTGATATGCTGAAAAATAAGCATACCTTTTATACCGACTATGCCAAGGAAAACTGGGAGCCTTTAAAAAAGAAAAATATCAAGAAGATTGAAAAGAAACTTGGTAAAGAAAAGGAAGAAGAGAAAAAAGATAATTCTGAAGGAAAAAAAGATAAAGAAAAATCAGATAGAAGTGTAGATACGCTTTTCAGAGTAACCCTTAATAATCATACAAGGCTTAGTGATATTGCGGACAGCAAAGCAAATATCCTGTTATCAGTAAATGCGATTATTATTTCGGTTTGTCTTTCTGTACTGGTTCCCAAATTAGATGCCCCGAAAAACTCACATCTTATCCTCCCAAGTTTTATACTTTTACTTTCAAGTGTACTTACAATTATATTTGCAATCCTGTCTACAAAGCCGAATGTGACTAAAACAACGTTTACCGCACAGGATATTGTGAACAGAAAAGTAAACTTATTATTCTTTGGAAATTTTCAGCAGATGCTGTTTGAAGATTATCACAATGCCATGAAGGATCTGATCAAAGACAGAGATTATATTTACGATTCTATGGTGAAGGACTTATACTATCTTGGAAAGGTTCTTGAGAGAAAATACAAGCTTTTATCAATTACGTATAAGATCTTTATGGCAGGAATTATTATTTCTGTACTGTCTTTCGGGGTTGCGTTTCTGAGTCTTTAAATAGACAGGCTCAGATTAATTAGCCATGGTATTTTGGCTGATTGAAACTCTCAGTGCCAGCAATCCTGTAATTCCCTGTAGGTCTTCGACCTTTAAGAACTCAACATTATGCTGCAGAATATCTTTTTTCTGCAGTTTGGAAATATAATCCAGGTATTCTTTCTGGTTCTCCATTCCGAAATAGACAATGGTAATTTTTCCAGGAGCGGTGATCCGTTCTGAGGAATCCTTGATATGTGCTTTGTCGAGACGTTTTTTTATGATTTCATAATAAGAATTATAAGCGCCGTCTACATCGAAGCGCTTTTCATCCATTCTGAAGCGGATATCTATTTTTTCATTGTATACAAAGATCAGCGAGGCAATCTCCATCTGAACCGGCAGATCAAGTTTGAAAGACTGAAATTCCTGTTCCATTTTGCAGATGGTTTTCAGCTGCCAGTATCTCAATTTGTGCACTACTTTTGAAGTGTAATGCATATCCGGAGCAATGGACTGCCCAATGTAAAGGTTATGCTCAACACCATCAGACTTAAACCGTTCGTAATAATGAGGAAAAATCTCCTGGGCCTTGATCTGGCTTTCATCAAGCATATCAGCAAACTTCCTGTTAAGAAGGGTGATAGAATCGTCCAGATTTTTTCTGTGGCTGTAAAACAGAGCAGTCTGAGGCAGAATCTGTGAGAAATAGTCTTTAATTTTTGCTTTTATTTCTCTGGAGGTTCTTACTTCCAGTTTTCCCTGTAAGAAGGGATGAACTTCCTCCCGCAGTAATCTTTGAAAACGCTGTTCTGTATCAGCCTTAATCTCATTGTTCAGCTCATTTTGAAAAATATCCAGTGCCAGCTGAAATTTTTCAGAATCAGAGTTGGTAAGCTTTAAAATAGCACTAAGTGAATCAATCTGCTGATTGAGATCTTTAAGCATAAGATTAAAACGCTTCTCTGATGAGGAACGGATATCTGAAACTCCAAATAACGGAGTAAGGTTTTTAAAGGTTATCTGCTTTAAAGTATGTATTTTTCTTGCAAGAGATGCTGTGAAATATTTCTCAGCTTCATTTCTGAATTTCCATACAACACTGTCATGGATGGTGGTATATTCCCGCTGTATAATGGCTTCAATCTGGTAATTTTTCTCAAAGTAAAATCTACTGAGAGAGAAAAGAATCATATCGGTGAAGAACTCCATTTTTTTGAGTTTTAACCCATTGAAACTGCCTACAATAGGAGATGTAAACTCCATAATGGCAAGCAGCTCATTATCCTTCATGATGGGAATCACCATAAAGCTATTGATGTTGTTATCCTTTAAAATACTGAAGGAAGGAAGATTTCTTACATTCTCATCCAGATTATTGACATTGGAAACGACAATTGATTTTGAATTGTGGCTTAAATTATTGAAAGTCGTTTTACGGGTCTCTTCATCAAAAGTATTGATCCAGAAATCAAGAATATGATTGGTAAGAAGGCTTTCATAAATTGGAAGTTTGTCAAGTTTCTGCTCTTTCTTATTGAAAGTCATAAGCCCAAAGTTGAGCTGCGAAACATCAAAGTAAGATTTGAAAATTTCGGTCAGGTCTTCATTGGGATTTAAATTTTCAGGATCGATCTCTATCATACTTGATTTAAGATCAGACAATGCCACTTCAGAAGTACAGTCTACCAGTGAAATAATTGTAAACCCTTTCAGAATCCAGGATTGAGAAGGAAAATATTTTTTCCAGAGTTTAAAATCATCCAGATTTTCCAAAAGCATATCCAGAATTTCATCTGATGGAATTTTTGCATCTTCGGTGGGGAAAATTTCAGTAAAATCTGAGTTTACCGTAATTTTATAATGCTTCATGATCCCCAGTTTATTTGGGATATCATAATAAAAGGGTATCGTACTTTTGATATCTTTCTTGAAGTAGCTCTGAAGAATCAGACAGCAGCAGAAAACATAAAATTCATTGTCTGTAATATTTCTAAGCTCTATTTCAAAGTCTTTTCCTGCATCTTTAAGAATATCTTTAAATCTTTCGGTATAGTTGAACGTAATATTGGAAAGGGGAATACTTGCCGCTTTTATTTCATTTTTGGTGAGTCCTGTAGGAAATAGATCAGCAAGAAGTACTCTGATGAGGTCTTCATTTTTTTCCAGAAGCTTGATATCCTGAAATCCTTCTTTAAGCTCTTTGAAGTTTCGGGTACTGTCAATCAGAGACTCGGCGTAGTTCACCCTATATTCCAGGCGGTCATTATATCGGATATGCTCCAGCACATCCAAATATTTGTTGAACGATATATAAACCTGAAAAGGAGAGTCTTTTTTATAAAGATTGGCCAAGAGCTGAAATTTATAGTAAAGTTATGAAAAAAGGAGAATATTGATAAGGCGGAAATTTGATTTTATTGTATATTATTTAGATATCTCTTGAATTATAATATGGCTTATATTGAAATTTGTTGTTGTTTTTCGGAAAGAGTGATGCCAGTATTAGCGATTAATAAATTCTATGGCTTTTTGGATAAGAGGATCTTCTCCATTTCTTATGGATTGTAGAGTCTGTTTAGCTTGAAGATCAATAGCAATACCCGTTCTTTGGGTTCCTTTTCCATTAGGATAATAGACTCCCAATCCACTTATATAAGTACCCATGCCACCCGGAAGTTGTATATATGACAAATCTCCGTCCGCACCTGCTGTCTGAGAGCCGATAACTGCAGATTTCGGAGCGGTACGCAATGCCATAACGATAAATTCTGATGCACTTTGTGTAGTTTCATCCACTAAAATAGCCAACTTACCTTTGTAATAATTGCTATTTCTTTTGCCAATTTTTGAGTTTTCGCTTATCTGAAATTTTCCCGGATGCTGTAAGGATGTGGCCTTAAACTGTGCAAATTCTTTGGAATCGGGAAAGAAATAATCAGAAATAATAAAGGTCGAAAATTCTTTGGGGTAACATCGTAGATCTATAATAATTCCTTTTTTATTCATAAATTTTTTCATGACAGTATGAATTTCGTCTTTCCTGATAACTTCAGGGTAAATATAGCCGATATTATGATCTATCTCTTTGTGAGCAGGGATGTTCTTTCTTACAGTAAATGTTTCATATGGAACTGTTTCTACAGTGGTGGTTTCAACTTTCCCGTTAGTTTTTTTAATCGTAAGAGTAATCTTGTTGTCGTTGGTGCGTACTATTTTGGCGCTCATATTCCGGAGCAGGGCAGGTCTGTTGGATGCCGCTTCATATTTGGATTTTTCTGTCAGAAGGTCGCCGACTTTTTTGTGATCAACTTCTGTAATGATATCTCCAACCATAAGAGCAGAAGTCTTTTTTGGGTTATCAATGTAAGTGACAACAAGCTGGTCATCAATGAATCTAGCCCCCAAAGGTGCCGTATTGGTTCCATAAAATTCCTCAAGAGTACTCCTGAAATCGGAATTAAAAGCGTGCGAATCATTAATCTCTTTTATAAGTTGTAATAAGGCCAGTTTATAGGTTAGTTCATCTTTGGTCTGAACCAATTTTGGGATATATTCTTTTAAAACACTGTCCCAATCTTTTCCTATAATGTCCTTATATGGAAAAAAATAATTGATACTGTTCCAGTAACGGAAAAGAGCAAGCAGCTTCATCCCATCATCATCCCATTGCATACGGTTGTAAGATTCTTCATTTTTAAAGATCGGGTTCCCTGCATCTGGAACAAAATCTATATAATAATTTTCTTTACTGCCTGCATTGACACCTCCGCTGAAGGATCTGCTCCAACTATATAAAAGGCTGTCAAAATTTTTTGAATGGATATTGGGAAGAAAACGGAATAGCTCATAATCCCAGTTAATATTTCCTTTTGCAGCTTCCGGACTGTGATATTTCAGATAGCCCCAGATTTTCCCTAACTGATAAAGATTATCAATCTGCCGGTTATTCAGACGATCTATCCTGAATCGGGAATCAAGGAAAAATTCATCAGGAGATTGATAAAGTTCCTGAGCGGTTTGAAAGATCTTTTCAATGTTTTTTCCGTCAATGTAAATTTTAAAAGTATCAAGCAATACTTTTCCTTTTCCCTTGAGGAAGCCTCCAATCAAAATTTTACCTGATTTTTTTGTTAGTGGCAGGGTGATGGTGTATTTTTTCCAGTCTGTAGTTCCGCGGATATATTCAGTTTTTACATCTTTCGATTCAAGGTGAACTTCTTCATTTTCTTGAAGGCTGATAAAAAGTCCTGCGTTATTTTTTACTCCTTCTGTTTTAACATATCCTTCCAGAGTTACATTTTCTCCCTGAAATGTATTAATCATAATATAAGCAATACCACCCAAGTGATCTGCTGTATCAGATTCAATCACCGCAGATTTTTCCCCGGAATGAAATAGTCGCGAATCTGTTTTTACAATATTATTTCCCCAGGCAAACCATCCGTCTGGCAATTTATGATTATTTGTTTTTGATTCAAATCCTAAGTTATAATCTTTACTGTGCTGAGAATTGCAGCTGACCGATATTAAAGCAAATGTAATGATGAGAAAAAGCTTTTTCATGGTAATATAAAAAAGAGGATGGATGTATAAATTTAACATCAATTAGAATGTCCAATTTATACAGGGGTTATTTGGTTTGTTTTTTTCAAATATAGGTTTTTGTTTTTTTATATTATCCAGAGGTACATGAATACATCAATTTTATAATAAAAAAGACACAACTGGAAAGTTGTGTCTTTTTATATATTGGAATTCAGATTTTATAGTCCGAACATTCTTGCAAACAGATCCGGGAAGATCCCCAGGATGATAATCAAAGCAATTACAATTACTGCAACGATATTGTAAGTAAGAGTAACTTTCTCTGATGATTTGAATGTTGATTCTTTAAAGAAGAACATTGCAATAATTAATCTTAAATAGTAAGCTATTGATAAGGCAGAACCTAAAACGGCTACCAATACTAAGAAAGCTGCACCGTTCATGGCTTGGGAGAATAAAGCAAATTTCCCCATGAAACCAGCTGTCAGCGGAACTCCTGCCATTGAAAGCATAGAGATTGCTGCTACTGTTGCCAATAAAGGTTCAGTTTTTGCCAATCCTTTGAAAGCTCCAAAAGAAGTTTCTCTCTTTAATTTTTCTACCCAGATAAGGCACATGAAAACTCCTACTGTAGATAAAGAATAAGCAAATAAATAAAATGCTAAGTTATAAGTAGAAAGGCTTGTCATTCCGAAGAATACCAATCCGATATATCCAGCGTGAGAAACTGAAGAGTAAGCCAACATTCTTTTTGCATTGGTCTGAGCAAGTCCCATAACGTTTGCCAAAAGCAATGTAATGATTAAGAATACTCCTAAAACATTAATCCATTCATGAGTAACTCCTGCAAAACCAATTGTCATTAATCTGAACAGTGCAAAGAATCCGGAGATTTTTACTACACTCGCCATAAAAGCAGTGATCAATGAAGGAGAACCTGCATATACATCAGGGCTCCACATATGGAACGGTGCTAAAGCTACCTTGAAAGCTAATGCACAAAGGATCAATAATACTCCTAAGATAAACATTACATTAGAAGCATTTGCAACTCCAAAGTCATGAATTTTATAGAGATCAAAGCTTCCGGTACTTCCATAGATGAACGCAATACCAAACAATAAGAAACCTGTTGCGAATGCACCCATTAAGAAATATTTGATCGAAGCTTCGTTTGATCTTAAATCAGTTTTGTTGGCACCTGCCATTACATATAATGGGATAGAAAGGATTTCAACTCCCAGGAATAATGTTACCAGGTTCTGATATCCGAAAAGGGTGATCCCACCACATAATGCAAATAGCATCAATGCATATAATTCTGACTGGTGGCTTCTGTGATTGCTGAATGCGAAACCTCCCAGAAAGAATAACAATAATGTTGTTACAATTGATATTTTAGTGAATAATGCAGCATTGGCACTGTATTCATACATATGCTTGTAATGATCAAAGAATGAACACTCAGGCATAAAACTTACGTACAATGCGATGATTAATCCTAAAATTCCAATGTATCTTGCGAATTTTCCCTGTTCAAAAACTCCTGAAAATAACGCAATAACTGCCGTTAGGAAAACAATAATTAAAACACTCATAATATAGATTTGAGATGTGAGATTTTAAAATTGAAAGTTTTAAAGTTGAAAACTGAAAGCTTGCGATGATGGTAAACCATTTCCTTAAAGTCTTTGTTTTTTCTCTTTATTCTTTTTCTCTTCTAATCTCTTAAATTTTTAATTTTTAAATCTTTTAATTCTTAATTAGCCATTGCTGTGTAGATAAACTTCACTGAACTACCCACCATGTCGATTACCGGTTGTGGGTAAATACCCAATAAGATCACAAATACCGCTAAACTTGCCAATACAGAAAATTCTACACCCGATAAGTCTTTTGCTGTACTTAGAACGGCTGCATCTCCTTCTCCAAACATTGCTTTTCCGTAGAATCTCAGTAAGTACACTGCACAAAGAATTACCGTAAGACCAGCAATTACTGCTGCTGTTCCGTTAAAATCATACACTGATTTCAATAGAATGAATTCTCCGATGAATCCATTGGTTAATGGAACTCCCATTGAACCTAATATGATGATCAAGAAAAATACTGCAAATTTAGGGGCCACCTTTGCTAACCCACCCATTTGTCTGATATCTCTTGATTTAAATCTCTTGTATAAAATATCACAACAGTAGAATAATCCCACTACGTTGATACCGTGAGCGAAAGTCTGTACTAATGCTCCTTCAGCACCTTCCACATTGAATGTTCCTCTTAGAGTAACTACTGCTGAAGCAAAGATCCCTGCCACCATCAATCCTACGTGAGAGAATGAAGAATAAGCAATAATTCTTTTCATATCCGTCTGGATGATCGCAATCAGTGCTCCGTGGACAATTCCAACAATAGCAAGGATGATCACAATCTGTCCGGAAATTCCTGCAATAGGAAGTGGAGTGATTGGAAGTAAGTAACGCATTACACCATATACAGCCATCTTAAGCATGATCCCTGATAACAACATCGATCCCTGAGTAGGAGAGTAGGTATAGGTATCAGGCTGCCAGGTATGGAAAGGGAATACCGGTAATTTCACTGCAAATGCAAAGAAAATAAACCAAAATACCACAGTCTGCTGTACTTCATTCAGTTGTGCATTATATAGATCTGTTAAAGCGAATGATGCAGAGTGGTTGTACACATAGATCAATCCGGCTAACATAAATAAAGATCCAACGAATGTATATACGAAGAATTTCGTAGTGAATTCAAACCTTTTATTTTCTTGTCCCCAAAGTCCGGCGATAAACCAAATTGGAATCAATGTTACTTCCCAGAAAATGTAGAACAACAATCCGTCTAAAGACGTGAATACTCCTACAAGACCGAACTGCATGAGCAGAATCAAACCGTAGAATGTATTTCTGTAGTTTACACTTTCATTGAAAGAAGATAAAATGATGATTGGCACCAAAATGTTGGTCAGCAATAAAAGAAGCATACTCATCCCATCGATACCGAAGTGAAGAGAGCTCTTCATAAATTGTGACCAGGGATAATTGATTTCATGCTGCAATACACTATCTACGGTCGGAGTAAAATCGAAATCCGAAAGTATATAAAATGTAAGAAGCATTTGGACCAATGCAATTCCCAGTGCCAAATATTTGCTGGAATTACTCTTCCATGCAAAAACTAATCCCGAACCTACTAGAGGTAAAAGTAATAATGTTAATAATAAACAAGACATTATTATTGTAATAAAAAGTTAACAATTAATATAATTCCCACAGCTAAAGACATGATAAGAATATACGTCTCTACATTTCCGTTTTGAACACGCTTCATAGCTTTTCCGCTGTCTTCAGCACCATCCCCTACAAAGGTTACAAAACGGTCTAAGATTCCCTTATCAAACATCTTTCCTCCGCGTCCTAATCCTTCAACAGTTTTTACAATCAATGCGTTGTAAAGTTCGTCAACGTATAATTTCTTAGCAGAAAGCTTTTCCCATCCGGTATAGTTTTCTTCTGCAACAGCCATCTTTTTCTTTTTCACATAGGTATTTCTAACGATAAACCATACGGAGAAGAACATAAGTACTGTAGCTGCTAATAAGATCATTTCAGTATTGAAAGGCACTCCTGAAAGTGTCGCTTCCATCTGGCTGTAGCTTTGTTCCGTAAGAACAGGCTTTAACCATTCCATCAGCTTAGCATAGTGCCCGTGCCCGATGAAGTGCGGCAGGTTGATAAAACCTCCGATTACAGAAAGGACAGCCAATACGATCAATGGTATTGTCATATTTGACGGACTTTCATGTAAATGATGTTTTTGTTCTTCTGTACCTCTGAATTCCCCGTGGAAAGTCAGATAGTATAGTCTGAACATATACGTAGCAGTGATTGCTGCTAATACGAATAAGATAACCCAGTAAATAGGATTCTTAGCGAAAGCTGCCACTAAAATTTCGTCTTTAGAAATCATCCCTGATAGCAAAGGGAAACCTGATATTGCTAATGTTCCGATAAGGAATGTCGCATGGGTAAGAGGAATATATTTTTTTAGACCTCCCATGAAACGCATATCCTGCTCGTTGCTCATGGCATGGATTACAGAACCTGCACCTAAGAATAATAAAGCCTTAAAGAATGCATGTGTCATTACGTGGAACATTGCTGTTGTATACGCTCCAAGACCTAAAGCGATAAACATAAATCCAAGTTGTGAAACGGTAGAGTAGGCCAACACTTTTTTGATATCGTTCTGACGTAGCGCATAGAATCCTGCTAAAGCTGCCGTTAGGAATCCGATAAATAAAATCCCTCCCTGTACTGTAGGGGCCAAAGTAAATAAGAAATTTGATCTTACTACCAAATAGATCCCTGCAGTTACCATGGTTGCTGCGTGGATCAATGCTGATACCGGAGTTGGCCCCGCCATCGCATCAGGTAACCATGTATATAGTGGAACCTGAGCAGATTTACCGGTAGCACCGATGAATAAACTCGCTGTGATAAAGATGATCACTGTTCCGTCTAATTCAAATTTTGAAGCATTTTCTGCTACTGAAAGGTAATCTACAGCATTTGTCTGAGAGGCGATCATAAAGATACCAATCAACAATGCAAGGTCACCAATTCTGTTCATAATGAAAGCTTTTCTTGCTGCTTTACCGTATTCTTCGTTGGTATACCAGAATCCGATCAACAGGTAAGAACAAAGACCTACACCTTCCCATCCAATGAATAAGATAAGGTAGTTGCTTCCCATCACTAAAAGTAACATCGAGAAGATGAAAAGATTCAGGTAAGTAAAAAACTTATAGAATCCTTTGTCATGACTCATATATCCGATAGAGTATAGGTGGATCAATGATCCAATACCCGTGATGATCATTACCATCATTAATGAAAGCTGATCAATCTGGAATCCAAAATTAATTTGTACTCCATTTACTCTAAACCATTCAAAAGCTTTTACGATTACAGGCTGGCTTTCAGAATTGAAATTCATGAAAAGACTTACAGCGATACAGAAAGATCCGAATACTGCTGCAGTGGCCAAAGAACCAACCAGTATTTTTGGAAGATTTTTTCCAAATAAACCGTTAATAAGAAACCCTAAAAGTGGTAAAAGTACTATTGCATATACTAGATTCTCCATTCTTATCCTCTTAATTTATTAAATATACTTACATCTACAGAACGGGTATTTCTATATAGCATAGCAATAATTGCCAGACCTACTGCTACTTCAGCAGCAGCCACCACCATAATGAAGAAAACTAAAAGTTGTCCGTCGCCGTTGCCTTTATATGCTGAGAAAGCTGCCAACAAAAGGTTTACAGAATTCAGCATAAGCTCTACACAGCCCAGAATCACAATAGCATTTTTTCTAAGCAATACTCCCATCACTCCCAAACAGAACAAAACTGATGAAAGAATGATGAAGTAGTCCAAAGGGATGCTTTGTATAAATGTATTTACTTCTCCCATAATTTTATAAATCTTTTTTACCGATTAATACCGCGCCTACGATACCTGCCAAAATTAGGATGGAAGCAAGCTCAAACGGTAAAACATATTCATTGAATAAAAGTCTACCCAGATTTTTAGTAAGACCAACCCCTCTGTCTACATTTTCAACAACAATGTGGTTGTCTCTTACGCCTCTGAATACACCTAGCACACCTACTAGAAGAATACCTGCTGTAAAAACCCCAACAAACTTTAAAGTATTGTTCTTCTTACTTTCGTCTCCTTTATTAAGGTTAAGCATCATTAAGATGTAAAGGAAAAGTACCATAATGGCACCTGCGTACACTATAATCTGGATAATTGCTAAGAACTGTGCATTCAGAAGGATGTACATTCCGGCAATTGAAAACATCGTAACAATCAATGACAAAATAGCATATAAGGGATTTTTTGCAAATACAAAATAAACAGCACTTGCAACTGCTAAAAACGCCACCAAGAAAAATAAAAACTGATCCATTATTTTACCGCATTTTTTTGTTTCTCGGATTGTCTTGTCGTAATGTCAATCCTTTCATTTATTTTTTCAACTAATTTATCTTTTCCATAGATAAAAGAACCTCTGTTGGTTTCTACATCCACCAATCTGTCTGTAAGATAGATGGCAGATTTAGGACAAGCTTCCTCACACATTCCACAGAAGATACATCTCAGCATATTAATTTCATATACTGAAGCATATTTTTCTTCTCTGTAAAGACCTTTTTCCTCTTTGGTTCTTTCAGCAGCAGTCATCGTGATGGCTTCTGCAGGACAAGCTACCGCACAAAGTCCACAAGCTGTACATCTTTCTCTGCCTTCTTCGTCTCTTTTTAAAACGTGCTGGCCTCTCCAGATAGTAGCTCTAGGTTTCTGTACTTCCGGATACGAATATACTGCGGGAGCACCCTTTATCACGGTTCTTACAGCATGCTTAAAGGTAATCCCCATCCCTGTAAAAATGGCAGGAAGGTAGATTTTTTCAGCAAGGGTCATCTCTTTATTGGAAACAACTTTTGATCTGTTTGTAAGTTTCATTTAATTATAGATATTAGATGTTAGACATTAGATCTTAGACTAATCTTGTCTGTTATCTTAATTATTTAATATTGATGATTGAATATGATACGCTAAAGATAAAGCTTTGATTTCATTATCAAATTTTCAAATCAGCTCATTTTCAAATTTTCCTAGTTTGCAAATGCTAAAATTACAGCTCCTGTAACTAATAGATTTACTAATGCCATTGGAATCAACGTTTTCCATCCCAAATGCATTAATTGATCATATCTGAATCTGGGAAGTGTCCATCGGATCCACATGAAGATCAAAATTCCAATTACTGTCTTGGTAAGGAATGCTACAATACTCAAAATTCCTGCAGTGTTTTCACCCCAGTGCTGAGTTACCCATTCTATACCAGGATAGTTGTACCCTCCGAAGAAAAGAACCACCATGAATGCATTAGAGATAAACATGTTCACATATTCTCCGAACATATATAATCCTAACTTCATAGAAGAGTATTCTGTAGAATATCCTGTTACCAATTCAGATTCACATTCAGGTAAATCGAAAGGGTGTCTGTTGGTTTCTGCTAAGGCTGCTACAAAGAAAACAAGGAAGGCGATTGGCTGGTAGAAAATGTTCCAGTTCATACCATCAATGTGAATTAATCCCCAAAGTTTTCCTGAAGTCTGACTTTCAGTAATTACTTTTAGATCCAGACTTCCCGACATCATGATGATTGAAAGAAGTGCCAATCCCATTGCCAGTTCGTAAGAAATCATCTGAGAAGAAGCACGGATAGCACCTAATAATGAATATTTGTTGTTGGAAGCCCAACCTCCGATCATGATTCCGTAAACACCAATTGAAGCCATTCCGATGATGAAAAGTACTCCAACGTCAATGTTGGCAACCTGAAGATCAAAAGAAGTACCTGCAATATTTAAACTTTTACCCCAAGGAATAACCGCCCCTGTGATTAATGAAATAAACATTACTAAAGCTGGTCCCAATACGAAAAGGAATTTTTCAGCATTGGCAGGGGTAAAGTCTTCTTTAAAGAAAAACTTTCCACCATCAGCAAGAGGTTGCAATAATCCGAAAGGTCCGGCTCTGTTAGGACCAATTCTATCCTGCATGATTGAGGCAACTTTTCTTTCTGCCCAGGTAGAGTAGGCTGCGATCGTTAACGATAGCAAGAAAAGTGCTAATACAAGTATAAGTTTAAATGTAAGTAAATCCATTTTTTATTGTAAAGATTTTTAGATGTGAGATGTCAGAGACTAGAGAGAAGATAAGGTCTGTTGTCTAGTGTCTGAAATCTAATTGTCTTTAATTAAAATTATTTTTCGTCTTTTTCACTGATTTCCTTAGCCATTGGGTTGTCTAAAACTCTTAGCTCATCCTTAGGCTTTTCGTAGTGATTCAATGAAATTACAGAGTGTCTGTCGATATGTCTAGGACCTTCAATATTCCAGTCTGATAATGCTTTTCTTTCGAAACGGCAGGTATCACAGATGAATTCTTCTACTTCACCCCATTGATCTTTTCTTGCTGTTACTCTTACAATTTCATCACCTTTCATCCAAACAACCGCTTTTCCGGAACACTTATCACACTTACAAGAAGCGTTCATTGGTTTTGTAAACCAAACTCTGCTTGCAAAACGAGCTGTTCTGTCTGTTAATGCTCCTACAGGACACACATCGATAATATTTCCGATGTAATCATTGTCTAAAGCTTTATTTAAATAGGTTGAAATTTCAGCATGATCTCCTCTGAAAAGAATACCGTGTTCTCTTGTTTCTGTAAGCTGATTAGCTGTAAGCACACATCTTGCACAAAGAATACAACGGTTCATGTTTAATTTGATGTTCGGTCCAAGATCATCAGCTTCGTAAGTATTTCTTTCGAATTCTGTTCTTGTACTTTCCACCCCATGCTCATAGCCTAAGTCCTGAAGGTGGCATTCTCCTGCCTGATCACAGATAGGGCAGTCTAGCGGGTGATTGACCAATAAGAATTCAGTAACCGCTTTTCTTCCATCCTGAGCTTTCTCAGACGTAAGGTTTTTTACCTCCATGCCATCCATTACATTAGTTCTGCAGCTTGCTACTAATTTTGGCATAGGACGTGGATCAGCTTCAGATCCTTTAGAAACTTCAACTAAACAAGTTCTACATCTCCCTCCACTGGTCTCTAATTTGCTGTAGTAGCACATAGCGGGAGGTACAGATTTACCCCCGATCTGTCTTGCAGCTTCCAAAATAGAAGTACCAGGCAAAACTTCAGTAGTCTGTCCGTCTATAGTTATTTTGAATTTTTTAACTTCTTCGCTCATATTGTATGCTTTAAGCTTTATGCGTTCAGCAATAGGCTTTGTTATTTATATTTCTTTGTATTAAATGTATATCCAATTCCTGCTAGAACTTGTCCGAAGACAAAATCCTGACGTGCTTTATCAGGTTTGTTATTTAATGTGGTTTTAATATCCCACATATTGATATACCCGGCTTTTCCTTCTACTCTAAGCATCCAGTTTTTCCAGAAAACTAAGTTAAGACTGGATCTGATATCGGTTCCCATACCCGCAACGTGAAAACGGTCACTTCTTTCATTACCAAAAAGTTTTACATTACTTTTCGGAAACATAAATCCGATCCCGGCTCCGTAAGACCATACTAAATCTATATTTTTCTTATGAATAAGGTTTTTGTATTTTTCAAGACCTAAATTTTCATAATTCAATCCGTCTGTATGTTCAAAAGTAAGGAACTTCTCGTCTGCCAGGTTTACCTGTCCGTTTTGTACCATTGCTGCGTATTCAGGATCTGAGATATGTCCTTTAAAGTTAACGGTCTGGTTCTGATCCATCACATATTTCATGTGGTCAATCCCTAAAACAAGTGCTAAATTATCTTTAATAAAATATCCTATTCTGAAATTATACTGCGTTACAGTAAACCAACTTGGATCAAAATAAACGATTCCAAATTTTGTAGGTCTGTCTTGTGCTGTTACATTATTCAATTGAAAGTCATATCCGTTTCCACTAAAATGGATGTCAGAATTACTATAAGCAGCTCTGTTCCAGCCATAAAAAACGAACATCTGACCTTTCTTGCTTAACGGTGCTGGCTTCTGTTTACGAACAGGGCCAGTAGAACCATCAAACTCTCTTACTACTAATGTATCTTTAGCCTTTTGGGCAAATACAAAATTCGACATCATTAAGCCGACAACCAATAACTTTTTCATCTATGCATTGTTTTCAACAGCAGGAATAGGATCAGCATAATGTGCCAGTCCATAATTTTGTGTCTGAGATAACTCAGGGTTTTTTATATGCCACTCAAACTCATCTCTGAAGTGACGAATGGCTGCTGCAACAGGCCAGGCTGCTGCATCACCTAATGGACAGATCGTATTTCCTTCGATTTTTCTCTGGATATCCCAAAGTAGATCGATATCTTCCATTTTACCTTCTCCTTTATCAATTTTCTTTAAAATCTTGTACATCCATCCTGTACCTTCACGGCAAGGCGTACACTGCCCACAGCTTTCGTGATTATAGAATCTTGCTAAAGTCATTGTATGTTCTACAATGCACTGGTCTTCATCTAAAACGATGAATCCTCCTGAACCCATCATTGTTCCGGTAGCAAAACCACCATCTGCCAATGATTCATAGTTCATATATCTTGGCTCTCCGTTTACCGTTCTCAGCAATAAGTTAGCAGGAACAATAGGAACAGAACTTCCTCCAGGAATACAAGCCTTTAATTTTTTTCCGTCTTTAATACCACCGCAATATTCATCAGAATAAATAAATTCTTCTACAGTGATGGTCATATCTATTTCATATACACCTGGTTTATTGATATTTCCACAAGCAGAAATTAATTTCGTTCCTGTAGATCTTCCAACGCCAATTTTAGCATATTCAGCACCTGTAATATCAATGATTGGGACAATGGCTGCAATAGACTCAACATTGTTTACCACCGTTGGTCTCTCCCAAAGACCTTTTACAGCCGGGAATGGTGGTTTTAATCTTGGGTTACCTCTTTTTCCTTCAAGAGATTCAAGCAATGCGGTTTCTTCACCACAGATATAGGCTCCACCTCCTCTTTGAACATAAATTTCGCAATCGAAACCTGTTCCCATGATGTTTTTACCTAAAAATCCTGCAGCTTTTGCTTCTTCAATAGCTTCTTCCAAGATATCAGGAATCCATGAATATTCTCCACGAATGTAGATGTAAGAAACATTTGAACCTAAGCAGTAAGATGAGATCAGCATTCCTTCAATCAGTACATGAGGAAGAAACTCCATCAAATATCTGTCTTTGAATGTTCCAGGCTCAGATTCATCGGCATTCACAACAAGGTGTCTTGGAACGCCTTCAGGTTTTGCCAAAAAGCTCCATTTCATTCCGGTTGGGAATCCAGCTCCACCACGTCCTCTTAATCCTGAAGCTTTTACTTCTTCAAGAATTTCGTCGGGGGTCATCTTCAAGGCTTTCTCAGCTGCAGTGTAACCTCCCTGTTTACGGTAAGTTTCAAAGTAACGGATACCTTCTATATGTGCGTCTTTAAGTAAAAGTTTTTTACTCATTGTTTATTATGCTTTTAGCTATTGGCTTATCGCTTTTAGCTTTTTTGTATTTATTTTAAAAATTAACTGATTTGAAATCCAAAAATCCAGGATTCTAAACCATTATTAGTCTAAAGCAAGTTGTCCCTGTCTGCAAAGTTCAAGGATTTCGTCTACTTTTTCTATCGTTAAATTTTCATGGAAGAATTTACCTAGCTGCAACATTGGTGCATATCCACACGCTCCAAGACACTCAGCCGGCTTTAATGTGAACATCCCGTCTTCAGTAGTTTCTCCATCCTTAATGTTCAGTTTGGTTCTGATATGGTCTAGGATTTTTTCGCTTCCACAAACCATACAAGGTCCTGTTCTGCAAACTTCCAAAACATATTTACCCACCGGCTTCATATTAAACATCGTATAGAAAGTAGCCACTTCATATACCTCAATCGGTTGGATACTTAATAGTTCTGCAACATAATCCATTACAGGAACATCTAACCATCCTCCGAATTCTTTCTGTGCTAAGTGAAGTACAGGAAGAAGGGCAGACTTTTGTCTTCCTTCAGGGTATCTTGCGATAATTTTGTGTACCTGTGCTAAACTTTCCGGTTTAAAAGCTATTGTTTCGCTCATTTTATTTTGTTGTAAAATGTACATTGTACAAAGTACAAAGTATTTATTAACTATTTATATTTTCAAGTACATTGTACATCCTACATTGTACTTTTTACAATTGTTATGCGTCTAATTCTCCCGCAATAATATTCATACTACACATCGTTACAATGGCATCTGAAATTACAGAACCTGTAATCATTTCAGGGTATGCCTGATAGTAGATGAAACATGGTCTTCTGAAGTGAAGTCTGTAAGGGCTTCTTCCTCCGTCACTGACAAGATAGAAACCTAATTCTCCGTTTCCACCTTCTACAGCGTGGTACACTTCTCCTTTCGGTACATCAGTTTCTCCCATTACAATTTTGAAATGGTAGATTAGTGCTTCCATCTTCTGATATACATCCGCCTTTTCAGGAAGATAAAAATCAGGAACATCCGCGTGGAATGGTCCTTCAGGAAGGTTTTCGTAGGCTTGTTTGATAATTTTAAGAGATTCCCAGATTTCTTGTTGACGAACCATGAAACGGTCGTACGTATCTCCTGAAGTTCCTACAGGAATAATAAAGTCGAAATCTTCGTATGATGAATAGGGCTCTGCCACTCTTACATCGTAATCTACACCTGCTGCACGTAGGTTGGGACCTGTAAAGCCATAGCTTAGTGCTCTTTCGGCAGAAATAGCTCCTGTACCGATGGTTCTGTCCATAAAGATTCTGTTTCTTTCTAATAAAGTACCGAATTCTTTAAATCTTGCAGGGAATGTTTTTAAGAAATCTTGTAATAACTCATGGAATTTTGGAGTGAAGTCTCTTTCAAATCCTCCAATTCTTCCCATATTGGTGGTCATCCTTGCTCCGCAGATCTGCTCATACATATCATAAATACGCTCTCTTTCGATAAACATATAAGTAAGACCTGTAATTGCTCCTGAGTCCATTCCGGTTACCCCGTTACAGATCAGGTGGTCACCAATTCTTGCTAATTCCATTAGGATAACACGCATATAGTCTACACGCTTTGGAACTTTAACGCCAATCAGCTTCTCTACTGTCATATGCCAACCTAAGTTATTGATTGGTGCAGAACAGTAGTTCATACGGTCAGTAAGTGTAGTAATCTGAGAATAGTTTCTTCTTTCAGAAATTTTCTCAAATGCTCTGTGGATATATCCCACCGTTTGTTCAGCGTGAAGGATTCTTTCTCCGTCCATCGTTAAGATATTCTGGAAAATCCCGTGAGTAGCAGGGTGGGTAGGTCCTAAATTCAGGGTATATAGCTGCCCGTCAATCTGTTCCTTACTTTCGTACTGGTTTAGTATATTAGATAATGAGTTATCTTTCATAATTTAAATGCTTTAGGCTATAGGCTCTAGGCTTTAAGCTTACTGCTTACTGCTTATTGCTTATTGCATTATTTTTTATCTTCCGAACATGTTATCGTCTTTGTCGGTTCTGGTACCATCTTCAAGGCGATATTCTTTCAACATTGGGTGGTATCCAAGATCTTCCATATTCAAAATAGGTCTCAGATCCGGGTGTCCTTTAAATTTAATCCCATAGAAATCATACGTTTCTCTTTCCATCCAGTTAGCACCAGCATATAGCTCAACAAGAGAATCTACTTCAATGTTTTCTCTGGACATAAAGATTTTCAGACGTAATCTGAAATTGGTCATCATATTATGCAAGTGATAGACAATACCTATTTCCTTTTCCGGAAATTCAGGATAATGAATTCCACAGATATCAGTAAGGAAATTGATTTCCAATGATGAATCTTTAAGATAGTGAATGATTTTCTTAATATCTTCTTTTTTCACTTCAATGGTCAGCATTCCATAAGGTTCTGAGCTTGAAATAACAGATTCCGGAAATTCTCTGGTAATTGCTTCTAATACAAATTCGTTTGTCATTTCCGTTTAGTTGCTTATGTTGTAAGAATCTAGTAATTTCTGATATTCAGGCATATCTCTTCTTCTGATGCTTTCGCTTTCCGCAAGAGCCTGTACCTGCATTACCCCTTCAATAATTTGTTCTGGTCTTGGAGGACATCCTGGAACATATACATCTACAGGAATAATTTTATCTATTCCCTGAAGAACAGAGTAGGTATCAAAAATACCACCACTTGAAGCACAAGCCCCAACTGCTACTACCCATTTTGGCTCAGCCATCTGAGTGTACACTTCTTTCAGGACTGGTCCTAATTTCTTTGATATAGTTCCACAAACCATCAGCATGTCTGCTTGTCTTGGAGAGAAAGAGTTTCTTTCCATACCAAATCTTGAAGCATCATAGGTCGGGTTCAGGGTAGCCATAAACTCGATACCACAACAAGAGGTTGCAAATGGTAATGGCCAAAGTGAAAACTTTCTTGCCATCCCGATCACACTGCTCAGTTTTGTTGCGAAAAACCCTTCTCCTTCATAGCCTTCGGGAGCAGGTGCATCTGTTCTTATTACTGGTTTTTTATCTGACATTTTCTTTGATTTTAGATTTTGAATTATAAATTCTGAATTATTATCATTCAAAATCTATCATTCACAATTCATAATTTTACTTTATTTATCCCAATCTAACGCGCCACGTTTCCAAACATAGAAAAACGCTACGAAGAAGATCGCAACGAATGTAAGTACAGCCAGGAATCCCTCCATACCGAATTCTCTGAAGTTTACCGCATATGGATAAAAAAATACGATTTCAATATCGAATAGTACGAACAATACCGCAGTCAGGAAATATTTAATAGAAAATGGTGTTCTTGCATTTCCCTCACTAGGAACCCCACATTCCCAACTCTGGTTTTTCACAGAATCTCCTTTCTTCTGTTGTGGACCTAAGAAATGTGCACCAAGCAAAGAAACAGCGACAAATCCCACTGCTACCCCTGCCTGGATAAGGATTGGAATATAACTTTCAGGTAAATTCATTTTTGCATTATTATCTCAATTTGCAAATTTAGCGAATAAACAAGAAAGCATGAAATTTATCAGCTTAAAAGTCGGATGAAAATGGAGAAAACCGATAATTTAGAATCAATAAAAATAACATTTATTTCTTCATTTTCTTAAGCAGAGAATAGGCCATAAATGAGATATATCCAAAAAGAATACTGGCTAAAGCAATATTGATAATGGTATTCATTCTGTCATCCTGTAACTGAAAAAACAGGTTGTAAATAATAAACCCGGCAATTAAAACGGCAAAGATGATAAGTTGTGGTTTCATAGGGATAGGTAAGGGGATAGTTAGGTACGAGTGACCGTTAAATGGAGTAGCTGACAGTAAGGCAGCCACTGGGCTATTCATTATTGATCATCATAGAATATGTTCTTCTTCTTTTATGATTCACTGGATTATAATCTTGCCAAAGAAGCTGAACACTTTTGTTTTCTTCTAATTCAGGATTAGTTTCAGCGAAATTAATTCCCATACTTGTAAACCGTACAAAAATTTCCTTGAAAATAATGGCAGTTACACCACGTCTCTGATATTCAGGATGAATTCCGATAAGATAAAAGTTGGCACGGTCATTTTTCTTTCCGGCTTGTAAAAAGTGCCACCATCCAAATGGAAATAATTTTCCTTTCGATTTTTGTAAAGCTTTGGAATAAGAGGGCATTGTAATGGCAAAAGAAACCAATTGCTCATTTTCATCTACCACACAGATTACATAATTTTTGTCAATGAAAGGGAAGTATTTTTCTTTATATGTTTTTATCTGTTCTTCTGAGATTGGGGTGTAAGTAGAAAGATGCTTATAGGTTTCATCCAATAGTTTAAACATAGGTTCTACATAAGGAAGGATTTCTTCTTTTGACTTGAATCGGAGAACTTTAAGTTTGTATTTCTGAGCGATCAAGCCACTGAATTTTTCTACTTTTTCAGGAAGTATTTTAGGGAAGTTCATCTCATATTCTACCCATTCTTTTTCTTTGGTCATGCCAAGGTTTTCAAGATGTTTAGGATAATATGGATGGTTGTAGATTCCAATCATGGTCGCCAGTTTATCGAAGCCCATGGTAAGCATTCCTGCTTTATCAAGATTGGTGAATCCCATTGGTCCTTCTATCGTATTAATGCGGTGTTCTTTAGCGTAATCAATGGCTGTTTGTATTAATGCCTTGGAAACTTCAGTATCATCAATAAAGTCTATCCAGCCAAAGCGTACTTTTTTAATACCTAATTCTTTTTCTTCTTTATGATTAATAATCACAGCAATTCTTCCGGCCACCTTACTGTTTTTTACAGCTAGAAACTGTTTGGATTCTGAGTATTGCAGGGCAGGATTTTCTTTTGGGTCCCAAATTTTAATTTCGTCTTTTATAAAGGATGGGACATAGTACGGATTATTTTTGTATAAATCCATAGGAAATCTTACAAATTGCTTTAGCTGGCTGGGAGTTTTCACTTCAATAATTGAAACTGTAGACATGATTTTTGTGCGAATTAGAGAACAAATATAAATAATAATATCTTATACTTTGGCACAGTTTTTACATCATTATGGATAAAAAATGAACACAAAATCTATATAAAAATGGCGGTCTATTATATCATTATTGTTATTTCGATGCTGGTTAGCTGGTGGGTTTCATCCAGATTAAAATCAAAATTTGAATATTACTCTAAAGTGCATCTTCGAAATGGACTTTCGGGTAAAGAGGTAGCAGAGAAAATGTTGAGAGATAACGGGATTAATGATGTTCAGGTAATATCGGTTCCCGGACAGCTGACGGACCATTATAATCCGGCAGACAAAACAGTAAACCTGTCTGAAGGGGTTTATATGCAGAGAAATGCAGCAGCAGCAGCTGTAGCAGCACACGAATGCGGACACGCTGTACAACATGCGGTAGGATATTCTATGTTGAATTTGCGTTCAAAATTGGTTCCTATTGTTAATATAAGTTCTAATTTGATGCAGTTTGTCCTTATAGCGGGTATCGCAGTAATGGCAGCATCAAGAACGATTGAAAATCCTCACGGAAATACAACTGTTCTGGCGATTGGAGTGGCAATGTTTGCGATGACAACTCTCTTTGCATTTGTAACATTACCGGTAGAATATGATGCGAGTAACAGAGCGATGAAGTGGCTAAAGGATACAGGGACTGTAACTGCCGAAGAATTTGTTGGAGTTAAAGACAGTTTGACATGGGCTGCAAGAACTTATGTAGTCGCTGCATTGGGGTCTTTGGCACAGCTTCTTTACTGGGGCTCTTTGCTTCTAGGTGGAAGAAGAGATTAATCTATAAATTCAAATGAAACATATTGCATCTCGGAGAGTTTTTCCGAGATGTTTTCTTTTTGTGCAAGTTTCAGAGAAGCTGTAAGAATACAGTTTTCATTGGCGTCAAAGTTTAAAACTTTGGCATCCAATTTTGAAAGCAGTGTAAAGATTGTATTTTGCTGATTAAAGCTGAATTGAATCTCAATTTCTATTTCCAGTTCCCTTGTGATAATATGGGCATCTTCCAGAGTCATCTTTGCAGATTCCTTGTAGGCTTTTACCAATCCTGAAACCCCAAGTTTTGTTCCTCCATAATAGCGGACTACAATCACTAGAACGTTAGTGATTTCATGAGCTAATAGTTGATTATAAATTGGTAAACCAGCACTTCCGGATGGCTCTCCATCATCATTTGCACGATAATTTTCACCACTCATTCCTATTCTGAAGGCATAGCAGTGATGGGTAGCTTTTGGGTGTTCTTCTCTTACTTTTTCTAGCGAATTTTTTAATTCCCTTTCATTATTTACGGGGTACGCAAATCCTATGAATTTGCTGCCTTTTTCTTTTAAAAGAGTATTTTCTACTGGCTTTTCTATCGTTTTGTATTCGAACTGCATTTCTATATCCTTCTTTGAATGTTACAAAAATATTAATTGCATTGTAAATTCCAGCAATTTTAAAAAAATAAGCCATCTAAGTTGATGGCTTAATAATGTATTTTATTTTTTAATGATCTTTTGAGTCAACCATTTTCCATTGGATTCAAATTTCACAAAGTAAACTCCTTGTGGTAAATGTGATATATTGATGCTATTATTTTCTTTGGTAAATAGAACTATTTTTCCATTTGTATCATAAATCTGAACTTTATCTAAAATAACGTTTGTTTTAAAAAAAATGGACGAAGTTGTTGGGTTAGGATATAATAATAGTTTTGAGTCAGTGTTGTTTACAATATCATTTTCATTGGTTGCTAAAGATGCATTTGAAAAGTCAACTATATAGATATCCGAATAATTTCCTACCGCTATAATTTTGTTATTGAAATATTTGAAGGCATTAATATTGGCAAGGCTTAAATCATCGTGACTTATACCAGGAACAACAAGTTGTGAGGTAGCGCCTCCATCCGTAGTTCTGTAAAGATCATAATTAGAATCATAGTAATAGCCAAGATTTTCATTAATGAAATAAAATTTTGCGAGATTAGAATTTGTAGTTTCTACCCATGTTGCTCCAGAATTATCAGTCGTATATGTTTTTCCATAATTTGCTGATATACTAATTTTAGCAGCGCTAATTACATTTACATTATCTAAATAACCTGTTGCTTCGAAAATAGAATTCCAGGTGATTCCTCCGTCCGTAGTCTTATACAATTTTTTCGAGCCACCTGCATATCCAATCATATCGTTATAGAACTGAATGGTTTCTATTTTTCCTAGTTCAGTAAATTGAGAAGCTGTAGAAGTTGGTGATATAAAATGTATTCCATTGGGAGGGCTTACATACGGTGATGCAGTACCTAATAAAATATCTCCATTATCTTTAATCCAAAATGCAGAAGGATATATTGTTGGATTGGTCGAACCGGAACTACTCCATGTTTGACCAAAATTTGACGTTAAAGAATAACTTCCATTTCCAACAAGAATACCTTTTCCATTTTCTTTTAATTGTACACCTTTAAAAGCATTTAATGTAAATGTTGCTGCTTGATTGATCCAATTGTGACCACCGTCAGTTGTGCGGTAAACAACACTGTAGAATCCGGTAGATCCGCTTCCTATGACAGTTCCCTGATTGTCATTGGCAAAAGAAATGCTTTTTAATTCGGAAGGATAAACTCCGGGAACTAAAAAGCTCCAGTTCGTTGTATCAGTGGATTTATAAATATTTGATTCTCCTCCAACGATCATATTACCATTTAAAATACCAATCGAATTAAGACCGGAGTAAGGATAAGTATTAATTAATCTCTGATTCGTCCAGTTTTGTCCCAAATCTGAAGACTTATAAATTCTATTGTCGCCCCCCACAATATAAAGTTGGCTGGAGTAAAATTTTATATCATTTAAATTATAAGTTGCTTCGATGCTTACAGGAGACCAGTTTGCACCTTGATCATTTGTTTTAAAGAGTTTACCGTTATTTCCGACAATAAAAGCATCAGTATTATTAATAAAAAGAATTTTATTGATGCTGGTTGAACTTAGATTTGTCGCCGTCCAGTTTGCTCCCTGGTTTGTTGTTTTATAGATCTTTCCATTGGCAGCACACACAAACCCGATATTTTCATCTATAAAAAAGATATCATTGATGTTACTTTGTTCCGGTAATGAAACAAAAGAGAATGAATTTCCTGAATTTAATGTTTTGTATATGACACCTGAATTACCTCCAAGGAAACCTATAGATTCATTTACAAAATAAAAACTTCTTAAAAAAGCAGCATTTGCTGATTTGTAAACAGAAGTATTAAATCCATCTGTGGTTTTATAAATTCCGGTTTGGGTTAATACAAATCCGACATTATTATTGAGCATTTGAATATCTCTGTAAATTTCATTTCTAAAGAGTTTTTTCCAGGTTTTTCCACCATCCTTTGAAGAGGCTACAACTCCATTTTCAGACTGATCGAGCATGTACAATGTCTGATCAGGTGTAATCTCCAAATTAGTGATGGTGGAAAAAGATTTTACCGGCGTTAAAAATTTCCATTGCTGAGCTTCTAAAACTGATATAAATCCCAGTAGTAAAAGTGTAAAGTATTTATTCATATAAGGGTTAATAGTTTTTACAAATATATGAATAAGGGAAAATTGTTATGCTTTCTAAATGTTAAAAATAATTGCTGAAAAATTTAATGTCATTATTTCTAAAACTTTCAATTTTGTAAGGATTAAAATCAAACTTGGGTGCTTTTGTTCCATTTTCCAATTTTAAATTTTCATTTTTAATAACAATAGTTTCATCCCAAAGACTGCTATCTATGAATTGCTTCAACGTAAACCTACCTCCTTCAATAATAACAGACTGTATCTGTTCTTTGTATAGTACCTGCATTAATGCCGGTAGAAAATTTTCTTTTTCGATTTTAATGAATTGAATGTTTCCTTCATGTCCTTCTTTAATTGAATTTAAAACGAATGTCCGTGCTTCATTATTGTAAATATTGAAATTTTTAGGAACTTTTAAATCAAAATCAATTAAAATTCTGACAGGGTTGATACCCTCTAAATTTCTAACTGTTAAGCTTGGGTTGTCATTTAAGGCTGTTTGAGTTCCTACAAGGATTGCGTGCTCATCTGCTCTCAATTGATGCACAAATTGATTGGCCAATGTGTTAGAAATGGCTGTAGGTTTAAAATTTTTATCTAGAAACCCGTCTCCTGACTCTGCCCATTTTAAAATAATATAAGGCCTTTTCTTTTCATGATAGGTGAAAAACCGCTTATTCAGCCTGATGGATTCATCTTCTAAAATACCTGAAATAACTTCAATTCCCGCATCCTGGATAATCTTTTTTCCTTTACCATTCACCTTGTCATGAGAGTCCATTGCCCCAATTACCACTTTTTTGAATCCCAATTCTTTAATTTTTAAAGCGCATGGAGGTGTTTTTCCGTAATGGGCACATGGCTCCAGCGATACATAAATAGTAGATTCCGGGATGAGTTCTTTATTTTTAACAGAGTTGATGGCATTGATTTCTGCATGGTTTTCTCCTGCTTTGTGGTGATAACCTTCCCCAATGATCTCTCCATTGTGAACGATTACACTTCCAACAAGAGGGTTGGGGTAGGTGTTGCCCAATGCTTTCTGAGCCAGTTCAATACATCTTTTGATATATAATTCGTCGTTGTTCATATCTGTAAAAAGAAAAAGCGAAGACAAATTGCTTTGCTCCGCCTTTATTTATTTTGTTAAGATTTATTCTCCGGCAATAATGTTGTGGAGATTTTGTTTTAATGTTTCCAGATGAGCTTTTTTCTCATCAATGGTGTTGTAAGTATCCTTTAATAAAGGATTTTCTCTTGACGGTTTGGTAAAGAAGGCAAGGTTGTTTTCCAGCTTTACAATTTCGCCTTCAAGATCAGAGATTTGATTTTTGATCTTTCTTGCTTTGTCAGTAAGTTGGTTTTCAGATAAACCTTCTTCTTTCAGTTCAAGCTCATTGATCTTATTGATTTTTAATTTCTCTCTTAAAGTCTTGTTGAATTCAGTATTGATAGAGATTTTATCTCTAGGAACTTTACCAATGTTGTTCCATGCTGTTTTGATCTGCTCAATTTTTTCGATGCTTCCTTCTTCATTGGAAACAGTTTTCAGTTCATCAAGAAGGACTTTTTTATTTTTATAATTCTCTTTCCAGTTGTCTGTAGAGGTGTTGCTCTTTTCTCTGTAATTATTGAAGAATGCATTACACGCATCACGAAACTCATCCCAGATTTTATTGGTCATGCTCTTTGGAACGTGGCCAATTTTTTTCCAGTCTTCCTGCAGCTTTTTGAATAATGGAACGGAAATATCCCATTCTTCATTATTTTGGTTGTCCTGTGCGGTCTGGATCAGTTGTAATTTTTCTTCCAGGTTGGCCTGCTGAGAACCTTTCAGGGATTTATAGTAATTGTTTTTTGTGGTATTAAAAGCTCTGAGTGTTATTTTAAAATCATTCCAGTTTTGGTTTGATAATTTTCTTGGTACACTTCCGGTTTTTAAGAATTCAGAACGAAGATCTTCCACTCTTTTGATGGCATTTTGCCAATAGTTGTGGTTAGGAGTTTCTGATGGCTCAGAAAGTTTCTTAATCTCCGTGATAATCTGATTTTTCTTTTCAAGATTTGTATTCTGCTCTTTTTCTATTGAAGCGGAAAGTTCAGATTTCCTTTCGTGGATTTTATTGGAAATTTCTTTGAATTCTTCCCATGTTTTTTCACGGAACTCTTCTGCTACTGGTTCTGCCTCTTCTTTCCAAAGCTTGTGAAGATACTGAAGCTCATTTAAAGCTTTTTGAATTACCGGCTCATTTTCCAGTTCCTGAGCACGAGCAATAATGTGTTGTCTCTTCTCTAAATTGTGGCTGTATTCCTGTTCCAAAAATTCTTTATTCAGATCCAGCATCTGATAAAACTGATTCAGGTGGTGGAAATAATTGTTGTTAAGAATTTTAAATTCAGATTTGGCTACCTGTCCTGCTTTTGCCCATTCTTCTTTTATCTCACGGATGGATTTGAAAAGATTAATTCCCGGTTCAGAGTTAGTATAGAGATTTTTAAGTCTTTCAATAATGTTTTGGCGGTGTTCCAGGTTTTTTTTCTGTTCTTCCTCCTGACCTTTCTGGAAATCATCATGCTTTTCTCTGAAGATGTTGACTAGAGCGGAATATTTAGTTTGCAAAGGATGTTCATAACTGAAATTTTCAGGAGTATTTCCTCCTTCAGCATATTCATGCTTTTTATCTTCCACTTCATCATGGATGTAATGATTTGCTTTTTCCTTCAATTGGCTGAATCTTTTAAAATTCTCACCAGCGTTGGGAGTGTTGATGATTTTTTCCATTTCCTTTAAAGCATCAGCCAGAGAAATTTCCACCTCTTCATGTTCTTCCACGTGTTCTGTGTCATCATCATGAGGGGCTGCATCATGAGAAACTGTGTTTTCTGATGTCTCCTGAGATACTTCGTTAGGATTTTTATTTTCTTCGTTTTCAGAAAGATTGTTTTCTGTAATCATAGCAAATCTTTTATGTGAGTGGCGTTAATATCCTTTGTATATAGCTGTAAGGCCAATTAAAGTACTAATTTATGTTATTTTTTTTGAAAATTCCAAATTTCCCAAGCTTTTTCTGCTTGCTGTTCAAGCATATAATACCCATTGACGGTTTTTGCTCCTTTTTCCGAGGCATTGATGATAAATCGGGTATAATTGGGGTTGTATATTAAATCTATAACCAGGTGTTCCGGAGACAGTGCCTCAAAAGGAAAATCCAAACAATCATTTATATTTGGAAATGTCCCTACAGGAGTGCATTGGATAATTATTTTATGTTCCTGAACGGTCTCTACATCAAGGTTGTTAAAGTTTATTTCAGAATTTCTCGATACAATCATAGAAGGAATGTTATGTTTTTCTAAAACATATTGTACTGCTTTTGCAGCACCTCCGTTTCCTAGGATTAAAGCTTTATCATGGGAAGGTTTTTTGTGCAGAAACAACGTCTTTTCAAAACCAAAAGCATCCGTATTATAGCCCGTTTTTTTACCATCCTGAATCAGTACACAGTTGACAGCTCCTATTTTTTCGGCTTCATCACTTAATTCATCGAGATAATGAATGATTTTTTCTTTGTAGGGAATGGTTACATTGAAGCCTAACAGTTCCGGAGAAGAGAAAAGGTCTTCCACTTCATTGATTTCGTTCAGGTCAAAAATATCGTAGGAGAAGTTCTTCAGCATGAGCTTTTGAAACTTATTTTCGAAGAATTTTTTAGAAAAAGAGTAGGAAATATTGCGTCCTATCAACCCTAATTTTTTATTGGAATTCATATGATCAAAAATAAAAAAAAGACCGGATAAAACCGGTCTTTGATTTGAAATATTTTTTAATAATTAATCTACGATAAATTTAGTAGAGAAATTATCTGCTTTAAGGATATAAGTTCCTTTTACCATCCCTTTAAGGTTGATCTTGTTTGAGTTTTTGAAAGGATTTACAATTGTCTCAATTAATTTTCCTGAAAGATCATAGATATCAGCTTTCGAAATTTTGTTAAGATTTTCTCCTTTTACAAAAAGTTCGTTGTTTCTTACCGGGTTAGGGTATACTGTAAAACTTGATTTGTCTTTTTTGGCTTCAGAAGTGGCTAATGTAGCACATGTCCAGGTAAGATCATCCATAGCTACTCTGTCATTGTTCGGATTTACAATTTTAATGACTGCATCACCGCTTACTCCTACATTGATTGTTTTTGTATTTACTGTAGCGCTATAAGGAATAGTTCCTACTAAGACATCGTTTACTAAGACATTTAAGTTTGCGTTGTTTCCACCAAACTTAAGTTGAGTCGTTAATGTTAAAGTCTGAACACCTCCGGAAATCACAGAGCTTGTTAAGGTGCCTTTTTGAGTACAAACTGCCTTACCGTTGATTGTTTGGTCAGTTCTGGCTAATGTAGCAGTCCATGTTATATTATTGTTGGTCCATGTTCTGGTAGAGTATGAAGTATTTTGGCCTGAACCATCCAGCATTGTGCTAAAGTCTTCCGTTCCACAACTTCCGCTTCCAGCAGGTCCGTCAAGTGTTGTTTCTGTAGCTGTTGTACTTTGTGGAGAATAGTTTCCGTAAGCATCTTTAGCAATTACATAGAATGTATATTGTGTAAGTGGTGATAATCCGGTTACAATAGTAGAAGTTCCTGTAACAGTAGCTCTTAATGTACCATTTGCATAAATATCATAACCTGCTACTCCGGTATTGTCTGTTGAAGCAGTCCAGCTCAATGCAATAGAATTTGATGTAGGATTATTGGCAATTAAATTAGTAGGAATTGTAGGTACTTCTGTATCTACAACTGGTGTTCCCCAGATTTGAGTAACATATTCCGGGTGGTCAATAAATGGATTTCTGTTTCCCTGTACAGTATAGCTGGCGTTATTTCTGGCAATTTCAGTAGGTGATACAGGGTCTTGTAAATGCCAAGCTAATAATTGGTCTTTTTCCCATATCTGTAATCCTGGAAATGTTGTGTTTCCAAGCATACCACCTGATTGAAATGTTGAAAGTTTATCCTCATATCTTGTTACAAAGTAAAAAATCATTCTGGCGATATCCCCTTTAAATTCGTCAATAGGTTCAAATACTGTAGAGGTGTAACCCGGAGATGCACTTGCTCCTAGTTTAGAACCATTAGATGAGGTATATGTTGCAGATGCTACTTTCCCGAAAGGAAAAGCTCCTCTCATACCATTTACTTTACTATCTGTAGGTCTGATGAAATGAACGTCAGAATACATAGGATTCTGTGAACCAAACAAACTTTGAGGAACAATATGTTCTCTGTTATAGCAGGTTCCTTCAGGACCATTTTGTCCACATTGATTGGTTCCCATGTTAAAAGTATAAAAGTCGGGACCATTAGGAACTTCAGTATAAATATCAAGGACGGTGTTGTCTCCTTCGTAATAAGTGTCTCTATCTGTTGTATAATAGGCAGTCCATAAGGCTGAATAGCCAATATAGACGTTAGGAGCAAGATAAATTATTTGGCTTAATTTGGTTTTTAGTGCAGGACCAGTTAAACCAGCTGTCCCGTTATAATAATTGGCAGGAGCCTGTGCTAAAGCGTTTATTAATGCCACGTTTAGCAGGAAAAAAGATAAAATTCGTTTCATTGTTTTAAATTGGGGCGTAAAGGTACAAAAAAATGAAACTGAAGTGTATTAATTTAATGTAATATAGGATCTTAATATATTAGTTTTTAGTAATATATTCTTTGCTTATTTTTGAAAAAAACCATGAGATAGTAATTCCAAATAAGCCTGCAGTAAGAGCTACGATGAAGTAATTTTTCCCGACAATTTTTACAGGGAATGGAAGTGTTTCATTTGCTCTGAAGAACTCTGTATAAAGTTGGAAATAGCATAGTGCTGTACCAAAGATTAATCCGGTAATTACTCCGGAAACCACAATAAGAATTCCGGTGTAGAAATAGGTCATTCTCAAATGGATCAAAGGGAAGCCTAGTGAAATAAGGGATTTTGCCTGTTCTTTTTTATCAAGCTGGAGGATAATAATAGCCCCGGCAAGATTAAAGGTTGTAATAAAAATTACCAATGCAAAAATCAGATAAATAAATAGCTTTTCTGTATTAATCATTTTCCAGAAAGCAGCATTTTCTTCTTCTTTGGTTTTTATTTCAATACTTTTCCCTAAAGACGACTGTAAGTTTTGCTTTACTGAATCTGCATTTTCAGGATTTTTTAATTTAATAACAATCTGATAAGCTGATTTTTTAGGTAAACTCAGTAATTCCTCGGTAAGTTCAATAGGAGAGATAATATAATTGTCAAGTTGGTCTTTTCCGGGGAAAACTCCTGTTACGAGAATGTCTCTTTTGTTATAAATATCTTCATCCTTATTGATAATCCCGGTACCTGGTTTAGGCATAAAGATCGTTGCGTAATGATTGGAAGAATCTATAGGAATGGAAAGTCTGTTGTTCAGGCTGTTTTCCATCAATACCTCATTAGAATATCTGAAACTAGGGTAGGTGCCGTAGAATACATCCTTATTGATTGGGTTGACTTTGATATAAGCTGAATCAACACCTCTCAGGTAGGCAATATCTCCTTTTCCATTGAAATTGATATAGACCTTCTCTTCAATTACCCTTGAAAAGCTGCTGATCTCTTTATTGCCGGTCAGAACTTTATTTACTGCATCCAGATTTTTAATGGTTTTCCCGGAAGCACTATTTAAAGTCAGATCAGCATGAAGGTTAGAAATAAGGTCTTTATTCAGGTCTTCAAGCCCTGAAAATACTGAAATAATAACGAACATTGCAGCCACAGCAACCGTCATGGCACCTACCGCAAGCCACGTAATGAACGTAACTGCAGTACTGCCTTTTTTAGCCAGAAGATACCTGGATGCTATGTAAAATGCAATATTCTTCAAGATCTATAAAACAGGATTGTCGCCTTCGCCTCTTAATTCTCTTTCCAGTTTTTCAACATCATCAAGAGCGGTGTCCAGGTAAAAGTTAAGTTGTGGAATAATACGTACCTGTTTTGCCATTTTCTGGCCAAGGAAGTTTCTGTACTGAGGTTTATTTTCTTCGATTTCCTTCATTACAGCGGAACGGAATTCCTGAGGAAAAATGCTTAAATAAATTTTAGCAATCCCTAAGTCAGCCGTTACTTTTACATCTGAAACGGATACCAATACACTTTGTTTGCTGTCTGCAGCCTGTTTGCGGAAAAGTTCTGCGAAGTCTTCCTGAATGATCTGTGCTACTTTTCTTTGTCTGTTACTTTCCATAATTTATGCAAATTTAGTACTTTTGTTTGAATTGGTACTTTGAAATTCAACTACAGTATCAAATTTAAGATTTAATTATATTTATTACTACTTATGAAACTAGAACATATTGGTATTGCCGTAAAGTCTTTGGGGTTCTCAGACGAACTTTTTTCTAAATTATTGGGAAAAGAATCTTACAAAAAAGAAACTGTGGAAAGAGAAGGAGTAGTTACTTCTTTCTATGAAACTGGAGAAAGCAAAATAGAACTTTTGGAAGCCAGTAACGCAGAAAGTCCGATCTCAAAATTTATAGATAAAAAGGGTGAAGGCATCCATCATTTGGCATTTGGGGTTGAAAATATAGTGGAAGAAGTAAAAAGATTAAAAAAAGAAGGGTTTCAATTTATCTCTGAAGAACCCAAAGAAGGCGCTGATAATAAATTAGTTGTATTCCTTCATCCCAAGTCTACAAATGGAGTGCTGGTAGAACTTTGCGAAGAAAAGCGATAAAAAGTTTTGTAGTGAAAGAAATTTTACTATTTTTGCAAACACAAAATTTAACCAAGTTTTGAGGTCCTATAGCTCAGTTGGTTAGAGCACCTGACTCATAATCAGGTGGTCCCTGGTTCGAGCCCAGGTGGGACCACTTTTTAAATCAAGCACTTACAGAAATGTAGGTGCTTTTGTTTTGTAATGGGTAAAGGTACTGGTCAAATTTAAGAGTAAAGTTTTTAACATGAAAGGGATCGATCACCTGAGCAGCACAAGGAAAGCATGTTTTGGCAATATACTTCATGAACCTGCCATATCCATAATAATCTCATTTACCATCATACGAAGCCTTCTGCTGATTTAAAAAAAATGGGCAATGACAAAATCACTCTGAGTCCCGGTTATAATTGCAACAATACTTCCTTTTCTCCCTTTGGCTCTTTTGGAGATAAGAATTTTTGTAATTAAATAGGATTAATTATAAGTGCCTTTCGAGCTTTCAACCGGCTATGGTTGTATCTTTTAGGAACTTTTGAAGGCTTCGGTTTTATAATACCTTCGTAAATAATCATAAATTACCATTTCAAATAAGCGTTGATCAGATATAAAAAGTCTATTGATATTCATATGGAATATGCTTTGGAAGAAGCTTTGTAAAGGTATTTCTAAAGATTGATTTTCATGATGATGGATAATATTTTGAAATGCAGTGTTGCTTGCTTCTATATTGGCAATAATAAGATTTCTTTCTTCCAAGAACTCTTCTGATCGTATAAAATTTAAATATTGTGGTTTAAACTCCCTGTATTTTTTATCCAGTTGGCTGTTAAGTCTTTTATCTACATTGAATTCTTTTTTGAAAGCATTATTTAAATTTATGATCCATTCAAGCTTTTTCTCAATGGATGTATTGATCTTATTCAAGAGCTCATCAATATAAAAAAGATTGACCGTTATTTTTTCAACATTATTGTAGTGCAGACATTGAAGCGTAAATTCACTATTTTTATGAAATAATGTTTCTGCATCTTCCATTGTATTAGATCCATATCTTTCAACTTCTTGCTTATATCTATCGATTAGAATAGTTGAAATTTCACCACTTTCTATATACTGTTGTAAGGTTTGATTAATTTCATCAAGGGCTTTAACGTAGTGTTCTGTTTTATTTGTCCTATTTAATTTAAATCGTATTCTCAAATGTGACTTCGGATCATTATAACGAATAAAAAACCATTTTAAAATATGATTATTTTCCTGCAAATATTTAACTAATGGCTCAATGGATTCCTCTAAAATAGTATCTGCTGTTTTTATTCCTGTATAAATTTTGAAATACAGCCATTCATCTGCAATAGTAGATTTTTGTTCAGCCATTATTCTTTTTTTTATTGTAAATTGAAAAAATAAACTGGTGCATGAAATCATTATTTTCGTTGTACAGAAACTCCTCAATAATAATAGATTTTGATTTTTTAACAGTATCAATAAAAACTTTCACTAAATCATAATTTTCAAGATTAATAGTAAGTTTATTATCAGACTGTACCCATTGTATCCATTGTGGAATCAGCCTTTTATTTCTCCATGTTCTTATTTCTGATAATAATTGCTCTTTATTATCCATTTCATCATTTTTAAATACTGAAAATTGAGTAAACTCTTTTTCTGTAATTTTCCACCAGGCTTTTGAAAGAATTATATTTTTATACTCAACTCTTGGTAAAAATTGATAAATTGTTTTGAGATCTCCCCAATTAAAATTAATTGCCGGTCTTATGTTCTGTCGATGAAGATCACATAAGAAGTGATAAATAGGTAGGGGATTGGCGGAATAATTATGTGAATTTGTTAAATAAGGTTTGACTTCTTTGTTTAGCTTTTTAGAACGTAAAACAATTTTATTGTTTTTCAAAGAAATATATAAATCATCAATAGAAATTTGATTTTCTTCCGGTAAAACTGACTGAGCTAAAAAAGGAATTTCATAGGATCGCAATATAGGTCTTCTTATTACATTTCCTATTCTAGCTTCCGGAAGATGGATAATTTCTGCTGAAATATAATCTGTATTCAACTCCTGTTCTTTTTTTGCTATTATCTTGGTTAAATTTCGTACCTCTGATTTCTCTGAACAAAATCTTGCTAAAACATTAGCCGCGCTGTTTCCACCCCCTCCACTCAGAGAAAGTTTTTCCAGGTTTCTATCAGAAATAATCTCTGTTACAAAAGAAATGGTATCTGGAAGATCATCCCAATCTTCCCGAAAATTCTCAAAATCTTTATCAGATACTTCAATTTTGTATTGATGGTTTAGTAAGGCTTCCTGAACTTTTTCATTCAGAATTTGCTGAAAAGGATCTACTTCAATTCGTACATTTGATTTTTCCTGACCATCAGAATATTCAAGGTTTTCAATATAGGGATGTAGTCCTTTTGTTGCAATATCTTGTCTGTAACCAATCCCAATCTCAGTATCCAAAACATAAGCTAATGGCATTTCCTGTTTTTCGAACCTATCATAGAATGCTTGTTTAAAACTATTTAAGTGAATATCCTTGGGAGGAAAGGTGATTTTATTTAAAAAAGAAATTGCCTCTTTTAATTCTTTTTTCCAGTAAGAAGGTAGAATGAACTTCTCTTTGAAATACAGATCAGTCTGAAACAGATATTTTGGATCATATTCTGCATTGAATAATTTGATTAAGTTCTCGATATCAGAATATACCGAAACAGGATTTCCAATTTTGGTGTCTATTTCATCCAGTTTAATCTTTATAGAAGTTAAAATATCTGCTTCTTTTTTTATTCCTAATCTATTGAGTGAATCGATGATAACATCTAAGAAATCTTTTCCGGAGACTGTAGGTTCGAGCTCACTTACTAATACCTGATTGTCAATGAGTTCGTTGATGAATTCAGTAGCTTCTTCTTTTGTGATTTCTTCACTGATCAGGATACCTGAAAGCTGTTCTATTGTTTTGCCCTTACGTGTAGATTCTAATACATCCTGTAGTTCATCAGAATGGAGGACTGATGAGATAATATAATCTCTTTTTCCATGAGTATATTCATATTCAAAATACCGGATTCTATTCCTTATTTTGTAAATACTATTGTTAGGATAGAATAGTAAACGACTTTTTATCTCTGGTATTTTTACAAGATGATTTGACAGACCAACCAGGAAATGCATGTCCAGTTTAGTTTCTCGAAAAAGATGATTGCTTGAGAGATGGTCTTTTCTAGTAAAGAGATTTATGGATGAGCTAAACTTTCCGAGACCGACCTCGGTAAATAAGCCAAATGGAATGGAGCGGGTACTCATCCGACTATAATACTTTAAAAAACTATTTTTAAGCTTTTGGTTTTCTTTATTGGGAAGATCCTGATCTGACCTGATCCACTCATTTAGTTTTCTATGAAGGTAAGGAGATGCAAGATAAATAGCCTCCTGAAAAACAGGATCTGCATATATTGATTTCAGTTCATCGATAGGAATTTCATCTTTACCTGTTATTTTCTGAAATTTCTTCCGCGAAAATAATGGGGTACGAAAAACATAGTCTTCAAAAAATTGATAAGGAAAATGAGACATTTATTTTTTTGTTGCTTTTAGGGGCTGATAATCCGGGTGTCCCAATTGCCAGAGAGCAAATGCAAAGATATCAGACAGATTGGAATATCTTTGGGCTACCGGAATACTTCCGCCATGACCTCCTTCATAATCAATATTTAATAGAATAGTTTTTTTTGAATCGCTATTTGCTAATAATTTAGCTGCAAATTTGGTTGATTGCCAAGGTGCTATTCTAGGATCATTAATTCCTGCAGAGAGTAAAGTAGCAGGATATTTTTTCCCTTTTTTAATATGTTCATAAGAATCCATTTCTAGCAATCCCTTGAATTCTATCGAATCATTTGGATTACCATATTCCTTAATACTGGTTGCCTGAATACCATTATTCTCGAATCTGATAGTATTCAACACTCCTGATTCTATTATTGCTGCCTTAAATAATTCGGGTCTCTCAGTCATGGCCCTACCGATGGCTATTCCTCCCGCACTGGCCCCCCAAATCGCAATTTTTTCAGATGATGTAAATTTTTGACTGATCAGATATTCAGTACAAGCAATTAAATCTTTCCAGGTATTAGGCTTTTTATTTTTCTGTCCGTCAACATGCCATTGTGCTCCTTTTTCTCCTCCTCCTCTTACATGTGGAATGGCAACTATACCTCCCTGATTCACCCACAACAGATAACTTTTTGCAAAAAAAGGTACCGAAGATTCACCAAAAGCTCCATAGCAGTCTATAAGAGTGGGATTTTTACCATTTCTCTTACTATTTTTATTATAGATTATAGACAGTGGAACTTCTGTTCCATCATAAGATTTTATGGAAAGCTCTTCAACAATAATATTTTTGAATTCCGGAAAATCTATAAGAGGAACAAGATTTTCTTGGGTAAAAGTATTGGTTGATAAATTATATTTAAAACGTTGCTCATCATTGGCCCATCCTGAACAGTTAATCCATATATCTGAAAAACTCTCTCCCTTTGACTGCAGATCTACACTGCCGGCAACGTATGGTAATTTGATGGAGATGTCTTTTCCATCCTGATACAAGTATAATTTGGCTTCAACTCCATTTTTGGTAGTAACATAATAAATGCCATCTTTTGTAATGTTGTATTGCTTTATTACTTCATCTTTTTTTTCAGGAATTAGGACCTCGGGGTTTTTAAAATCTCTTGCTGTAATACTGGTTTTGCATAATTTATAATTGGATGAATTATATCCTGATAAAAAGTAAATATCATTTCCTGATAATCTTATTGAAAATGCCTTACTGTCTTTATCATACAATGGCTTCCAGTCTTTTTTACCCTCTAATAAATCCTTTTTTTTAATAAAAAATGTTTTTCTAAAATTTTCTGCATCTACCAATATCCCTATGTAATACTGATCTTCCGGATTGAAAGACAATATAGCAGGATATTCGGTACTGCTGATTTTTAGATCAGGATTATGAGTATTTGAAAAAACATCATTAAGCTCTTTTGGGTTTTCGCCTATTTTATACAATATAGCCTGTGTGTTTTTTCTGAAGTCTTTTGACTGCAAATCGACCACGGGATAGTAGGTATAAAAAAAGCCGTTATTGTCATCCAACCATTTAATCCCTCCAACGGTGGAAGGATTTGTATTTATAATGGTTTGATGATAAATATTTTTTTTATCCACATCCATTACAATGACCTCAGACAGTTCTTTACCTCCCTGTGTTAATGAAATTGCCACTTTGCTTGCATCCCAACTGGGACTTATAAGATTGATAATAAAGTTTGCTGCTTTGGCGTTGGCTGTAGTTTTCTTTGAGGAAATGAACTCTGATGGATCATAGAGCAAGTTTTCTTTTCCATTAAAACCATTTCTGTAATAAACTTTCGCAGTCTTTTCTCCAACATTTCTTTTTAAGTAAAAATATTTATCATTTCTTGTTACTTTTAAATCGGATATAGAATATCCTTCTCTTTTATCAAATTCTAACCTTTTATTTGAATAGTAATCCCTATTAGGTATAGAGCTGAGTACAGAAGTTGTAAAATCTGATTGAGACTTCATCCAATTGGTTACTGCAGGATCTTTTAAATTTTCTAAATTCCTGTATTCATCAATTATTTTTAATCCAAAATAGCTATCTGTAGCTGGAATGGATGGAGCATGATTATTAAATTGAGCTTTTAAGGATGTTGTTAAAAGAATAGAAATGAGAAATATTTTATACTGCATGCGAAAATTATTTAGTAATAGGTATCTTAGGTCCTCCTAATCCGTCATCAAGTGAGCTTCCATCATCACCATTTGCACAACCATCAATATTTTGTACAACATGTCCAGGACCACCTCCAAATACTTTGTGAAGATTATCAATTTTTGCGATTTGTAATTTTTCTAAAGATAGTTTCTTTTTTGCTTTTTTTTCATTTTTCATTTTAAATTTTTTTTTTAATTGTTCGCAAATAAAGTTATTTTTTCCCTTTACTTGAAAAAAAAGGCTTCATAAATTCATGAATTTATATTTTTTTTTGAGTATTTAATGTTTTGATTGTTAGTGTTTTAATATTGTTTTATTTAATTTTAGTGAGACTTTCATTTTTAAATAATATTTTTGTAAAAAATGAGGAAGATGTTTAAAACAAGGTTGCTTTTGCTGCTGGGAGTTATTTGTAATTTATTTTTTGCACAAAAAAATAATACTGAAAATATTCCAAAGAGTGTTTTAAAAAATTATACATATCAGGAACTGGAAGAAAAATTCTATGAAATTCAACCGGATGATATCAATGGTAAAAGAAATATTGCGAAATCTTATCTTGAAAAAGCCAAAGATGATCATGATGAAACTCAAATTGCCGAGGCCTATGTTATGTTGCATTTTGATGAAACTTTACCAAATGCATTAAAATATCTTGATAGTTTGCAGGTTATCACTAAAAAATCCAAAGAAATTTATTATCCGGCCAGAACCTTTTTATTAAGAGGAAATTTATATTTTAAGTTTGATAACCTCCAGGCAGCATTGAACAATTATGTATTGGGACTAAAATATGCTAAAGAGAAAGGTAATAAAAGACAAATAGCAATGGCAAACATAAGCATTGCTTATTTAAAAAATTATATTGGGAAGCATGCCGAGACAGCTAAAACTCTTAGACATTATTTATACAATGCCGATTATCTCAATGAGGATGAACACAATCTTCTTAAACTAAATTTGGCAGACTCTTATATAGAAATTAATAAAATGGATTCGGCATTTATATTAATACAGGAAGGGTTGAAAACCGCAAAAAAAAATAAAAGTGTTTATAGTTATTATCAAAATTTAGGGTTGTTAGGTTACTATAATTTTACATTAAAAAAATATAATATTGCAATTGAAGATTTGCAACAGTGTAAAAAATATTTTTTTTCAACAAGCTATAAAAGCAAGAGAAATCAAAATTACACTCTTCTAAACTTAGGAAGATCTTATGCCGGGCTACAGGAAAGTACCAAAGCAATAGAAAATTTTGCCAAAATTGATTCCATGGTACTTAAAACAAACTATGTTTTTCCTGAGCTTAGAGAGGTTTATACCTATCTTATTGATTATTATAAAGAAAAGAAAGATAGAGAGAAGCAACTTTATTATGTTGAAAGATTTTTAGAAGTGGATCATGTATTAGATACTCGGTTCAGATATATCTCAAGAGAACTTCCCCGACGTTATGATACACCTAACCTGTTACAGGAAAAGGAAGCCATTATCAAAGAGCTGAAACATCGAAAAATATTCTTTTATATTGCTGTTGGTGTTTTGATAATAGTTCTTTTATTATTAATAAACTTTTACTTTAAATACAAAAATTCTGAAAGAAAGTACAAGAAAATTGCTCAGGATTTGATCCAGTCTGTGAATGAGAATAAGATTGAAAAGGAATCTAAAATAGAGAAAGAAATAATTGCAGATGATGTATTATTACCAAAAACAGAAAATGCAACAGAGAAAACATCTAAAACTGTTTCCGAAGATATAACACAGGCTATTTTAAAAGAACTTAATATTTTTGAAAGTAAAGAGCAGTTTTTAAATAAAGGAATCACCCTTGGAACTCTTGCGAAAATGATTAAAACAAATTCTAAGTACTTATCAGAGGTAATCAATACTGATAAAGGAAAAAATTTTGCGGCCTATCTAAACGATCTTCGTATTGATTATGCGATTGGCAGATTAGCAAGAGATAGAAAGTTTCGTTCATATAAAATTCCTTTTATCGCTGAAGAACTAGGGTATAATAATGAACAAGCTTTCACTTTAGCTTTTAAAAAGAGAACTGGAACTCTTCTCTCGGTTTATTTAAGAGAAATTGAAAAGTCTGTAACATCAAATAATTAAAATTCAAAAGCTTTATATAAAAGTCTTTATTACAATTATTTACGTTCCCTAGATTCATAAATCTATTTTAATAGATTTATGAATCTAGGGAACGTTGTTTTTGTTTTAAAAAAAATCTCCTATATGTTTGTCTCAAGAACATATGAGGAAATCAGCTGTATAATTTTAAGAGATTTAACTTCAAAATGAAGAGTTATCCCAATTACGAAAAGGAAATACTATCTGAGCATAATTTCAAAACAATAACTGTTAGGATTAAGTTTCAAAAATATCTCTTTTACTATTCAGCTTCTTTTTCTAACTAAAACATTTTGTAGTGATCAGTTGATTTCTGATTGTGATTTCAAAAATTAAATCCAAAAGTTAAAAGACTATTTATGTATAATATACCTGCTTTCATTATTGAGGAACACCATGAAGCTTTTTTTGTATGGAACTATGCATACAAAAAGCAAATAATAGGACTTAATAACGACTTATTGCATTTTGATGATCATTCTGATATGTCTCCACCTAGGCTGAATACAGTTCTTACTTTTGATCATTTAAAAACAATTGAGAAGGTAAAAGAATTTACCTATTCAGAACTGGGAATTGCAAGTTTTATGCTTCCTGCTGTATATCTAGAAATTGTTAATAATATATTTTGGTTTAAAATAGACAGAAAGCCAGAAGAAACTTTTGATATGTTTTTAAAATCTTATCAGGATGATGATCGATTTTTAATTACGGGAAAGAAAGAAACTTTGCTTCCTCATCAGATTTCGAAAAGCACACAATATTATCAGTATCATAAGCTATCATTGTCGGATACAGATAAAGTTTTTACCTCAAATAAGGTACTGCTTGATATTGATTTAGATTTTTTCTCATGTATTGATAATCCCTATCATGAAAAGGATGTTGTTATTGAGATTACAGAAGAGGAATACAATAGTTTTCTTTCCAATAAATATCATTATTTAAGATTTATCACAAATAATATTGAAGCTGTAGAAAATAAAGGAAGTTATTTTTATGTGATTAATAATCATAGGTTTATATATCCTAGTCCAAGAGAGGTATCCCAAGAAGAGATTCTCACCAGAATTAATTCTTTCAAAAATTACCTGATCACAAAAAATATTACTCCGGAGCTGATCACTATTTGCAGATCAAGATTTAGTGGATTCACTCCTGAAAATCAATGGGAATTTATTGAAAAATCTCTACTTGAAGCTCTTTCAGATGTTTATAATATTGAAACTATTCATATCAATGAAATATCATAAGTATATAATATTTATTTTTTTTATTGGGTGTTCCCTTTTAAAGTCACAGTATCATCTTAAATATCGTGACGATATGACACTGAATATCATTTATAGCATGAGCAACAGCTTATACTTGAAAATGAAGATGCCTTTTCCCGGCTATAATGTGTATGGCGAAAAGAAAGAGGGGTATGATTTGAAGACAATAACAGGAACAAAGACAGAAAATGATGTTGTTTACCTTCCGATTGAATTACATAATATAAATATTAAGTACCCAACGACATCTTTTATTCTTCAATATAAAACAGCTAATGTTAAAAAGTTTGATATTAATATCATTCGAAAAAGAGATACTATTAAAATTCAGAATGTTAAAAATACCGAGGATGGATATCAGTTTCCTGTGGAAAAAATTTTTTCCTCTTCAGACAATATTCTTGGTATAGAGTATAAGATTTACAAGCAAGAAGATAGTAAACCTTACGAGTTTTTTATTGGGAGAATGGATATAGCTTATTATAACGAATACGAGGATATTTCTCCTTTTAATGCATCCTATGAGAAATTGACAGCAATACCTTCTCCCTCTGCCTTTGGGTTATATACGCTTTATAGTCATTATCCTAAGGAATATTTACAAAATATGGTCTTATCTAATATATCTATAGAATACCCTGATAGTTATAAAAAGGCCTTACTTCAACTTACTGGAGATAATATTAAAAGATATTCTTTTTATGAAGAGAAAAAGATCAAGAAAAAGAATGTTGCCCAAAAATTTGAAAAATTGGCAGCTACTCTGTTAAATACTGAAATAGATGATTGTGAGCTGACCGAAAAGCTAAACAATTTTTTGTTTGAAAATTTTTACGATCCTCATTTTAAAATTAATTCCCGATGTGGGCAGGGTGAAAGAAAATTAAGCCCACTCAGGGTACAGAAGGTGAGCAAAAGGTATATTATTGTAGCCAATTTAGATTCTGGCCTTCAGCAGCAAGTTCCTTTAGGAAGTGAACTGTTATCTGTAGGAAAAAAGAAAATTTCTGATTACAAAAAAGAAAAAGATCATTATCTGAACGATAAAGTCATTGACAAGATAAATTATTTGTTGTCAGGTAAAGTAGGAGAAGAAGTGCTTGTTCAGCTTAAATCAAATGGAGTGGAGAAAACGGTTTCCTTTAAGATAAAAGACGGATATCCGATTCCTGATAATTTTAAGCCGAAACAGGGGCAGTTTAAAGTTACGGATGCCGTCAGCTATTTTAAGATCAATTTATTTTCAAGAGAAATACCAACACTTTTTGTTAATCATCTTAAAGAAATTAATGCCTCAAAAGGATTAGTTATTGATTTGAGGGGAAATGGAGGAGGAGAAGGAAATGAAGGAGCACGATTACTCTCCTACATGATCAATAAAGATTTCAAATATACAGATATCCTTAATAGAGATACTAAGAATTTGGACTCTTTAGTGGTATCAACGAATGCAGCTCTTTTTTCGGTTGATGAAAACAAAAAAATAATAGTACTGGTGGATCACAATACAGCATGTGCGGCAGAATTATTTGTACGTGCGTTAAAGGAGAATAGAAAAAGGGTGACTGTAATAGGAAGAGAACGAAGCGCTGGATCCATCACGCCTACCTATAACATTACTTTTGGTGATAAATATAAAACAACATTATTGACTGGAAGTTATGCTCCCTATAAATATGTCCTAAAAAATCCCAAAAATGTGGGTATTGAACCGGATATAATGGTTGATATAAATGATGTATATGATTTACAACCCTATAATGATAAGGTTTTCACAGAGGCAGTAAAGGTAGTTACAGTACCATGAGAAAAAAAATAAAAATTAGTATAAACTCAATACATAATGAAACAGACAAACTTTAAAAAACAACTTAAAATTTTTCATCCTTTAATTTGATGGAAGTAAGTGAAATTGCATAGTCCTATGTTCTTAGAAAATATGTAAATACAAGAAAGGCTAACGGTGATACTACTAAACGTGGTACAGATATAAAAGTAAATTAACAAAATAATAAGGAAGTAAAAATAAAAACAAAAATTATTATGAAATCAAACATTAGTAAAAAAGAAGAACTTAAAAACAGTTTAGTTAAAAAAGAGCTTGTAAAGCCTTTAAACTATAATTCAGAAAAAAGTAAAGAAGTAGAATCTTTATGTGGAGAACTTAGAAGCTGTGGAGCTTTAAGAAGACAATCCGGAGATTCTACCGGTACAGATACTGATATCTTATTTTAACATTAACCATTAAAATTCAAAAGTTATGAAAACAATTAAAAAAGTAGCACTTACCAAGTCAATCGTTGCTAAGAATCAAAATGTACAAACGTTACTTAATCCTGTAGATCCGGGGACAGGATTAGAGCCAGGATGCAGATCCACAACGTTAAGCCAATTACAACCTTAATATTAATCTTTTACTTCCTTATATAGGAGGATAGCTACATCATGATGTAGCTATCTTTTTCAAAAAAACAACACGATGTTATCACAAAAATATAAAGCCAGCCCCTACAACCTGTTAATTCCTATCGAAGAAACAGAAGAATTCTTATTGTATAATACCTTTTTAGGAGGAATTGAAATCCTAACTCAAAAAGAAGGAATATTACTTTCAGAATTGATGTCTTTACAAAAAATTTATGAAGATCGGATTCCCTCTCTTCATAAAGATTTATTTAAATATCTATTATCCAAAGATTATATTATTAAAGAACAGGATTTTATCAATTTTGCCGAAAATCTGTACCTTAAAAGAAAAAAGCTTGAAAGTGCTAATGGGATCTATTTGACAATAGGAACCACAATCACTTGCAATATGGCTTGTCCATATTGTTTTGAGTTTCACAAGCCGAAAGATATGCTGAAAGATCAAAAAACTTTTGAAAAAATTGTAAGCTATCTTCAGGAGATTTTATCCATGGAAAGAAATATTAAAAAACTTTTTGTAACATGGTATGGAGGAGAGCCTTTACTGAACATGAAAGCAATAAAAAGTTTATCGCCTATGTTTATTGAACTATGTGAAAAAAATAATATTGCTTACGAAACGGACCTTATTACAAACGGAATTTTTCTCACTCCTGAAAATGTAAAAATACTACAGGAAAATGCTGTTAATCAAGCCCAGGTTACTCTGGATGGAGCGCAGGAAACCCATGATAAATATCGGCCTTTAAAAAAGCATGGAGATGAAAACTATACTAAAATTTTAGAAAATCTATCACTTCTTCCTGATAATTTTCAGATCAACTTGAGAATGAATATAGATAAAGAAGTTGCGAAAACAATTCCTGTTTTGTTGTCTGATTTACAAAAATATAATATATGGCCGGCTAAATACCGAAGCTTTTCCTTTTCCCCAGCATGGTTGAGAACGTATGATGGAGAAATTATTTCAGAACAAGAGAAGAAGAAAAGATTAACCGTTGATGAATTTTTTGAAGTAAAACAAAATTTTAGATTTACTCAAATTAAAATTTTTAATGAATGGGCTACAAATAAGAATATTAGGACCGCAAAATTAGCCTGGGAGCTACCTCAATTTCAATCTGACTGCCCCACCTGGGTCTCTCCATACGGACTCGTAATCGATCCTTTGGGTAATATTCATAAATGTTGGGAAACAATACACGAAGCCAAAAAAGCTCCTTCAAATGTTTTTGAAGGATATAAAAAAGAACATTTTAAAGATTATACTGATTTTAACAGGTATAATGTAAATGAAATCTGTAGAAATTGCAAATTCCTTCCGGTATGTGATCAAATTTCATGCTCTCATCAGGCTTTAAAAAATACAATTCCTCAGTGTACCTACTGGAAATATAAGGCAGAAGATTTTATTAAAGAGCAATATTTAAGACTTAGATCAAATCCTGAACAAATATCATCACCAGTAAGCAATCTTGCTATAAATACCGGACACACAAATAAATAATTAACTATGAAAATTGCTATAGTAGATACAGGTGTTGATAGGTTTCATTCCCGTTTGAACAACTGTTTTATTGAAGGAATTACCATTTATGAAGATGAAACAGGAAGTATTCATCTTATCAAAAATGAATTTGACGATAATGACGGTCATGGGACAGGTATTGCTTCTATTATTCATAAACATATTCCTGAAGCTGCACTATATGTGGTTAAATTGAGCTCTTATCATGAAAACAAAAGCGAAAATCTTTTAATCAACGCGATTTCTCATATTGTTGAGCACTACCAGGTGGATATTATTAACATCAGTATGGGAATTAATTCTGATACAATTTCCAACGAATTAGAGAAGGTTTGTAAAGCAGCATTTGATAAAAATATGTTTATTTGCGCGTCTTCATTTTATTTTGCAGAAAAACCTTGTTATCCTGCTCATTTTAATACTGTTATTGGAGTAGGAACGGGGATTATTAAAGATAAAACACATTTTAGGTACCTGAAAAATAATCCGACCAATATACTCGCTAAAGGCGGGTTGCAAAGGGTTGCCAATAAAAACAATAGCTTTAAATTTGGCTCAGGAACAAGTCTTGCAACAGCTCATTTTACAGGAATATTAGCCAACGTATTGAAAAATGGAGAAGTAAATAGTGTAGAAGAATATGTTACCTGGTGTGAGGAAAATTCCAATGATTCCATATTAAGCTTTAATCGAAAAAATTCCGATACTGAAAGAGAAGTACATTCAATATCTAGTCAGCTTATCAAAGAAGACACAATCAATAGCATATTAAAAGCCTATAAGTTGCCTTCCGATGTGAAAAATATAGCCTTGTTCCCTTTTGAAGAAAAGGAAATGCGGAGTATCGTAGAATTCAGAGATATGTTGAGCTGCAACATATCTCTTATTATCGGTTATCCCAGAGCTATAAAAATGGATCATATCTTTTCTGCTTTGAAAAATATCGACATTCCTTTTACCAATAAACACTTGACATCCAATGAACTTAATAGCTTTGATACCCTGGTTATTGGATATTTTCTTGAACAATTATTAGATCATAATTTAATATTCAGTTATAATTTAATAAAATCTTGTGTTGAACTTGATAAAAACTTTATCATATGGGATGAAACGGTATACAGATTCTTAAAAAAATTGATTGAGACCAGCTATCCGGCATATCAGGGACAACTGATATTCAATAACGTAGATAAGCCTTTGGTTGGGAAATTATACAGCTTAGCACCTTTACAGGAATATTATTCACCTACAATCTGTGTTATTGGAACTGGCAGTGTACAGGGGAAATTTACAGTTCAGATGACATTGAAAAGATTGTTGGAAGAGCTTGATTATAAAGTTTCACTTATTTCAACAGAACCTCAGGGGGTTCTTTTCAATAGTGATTTTATTTTCCCATTTGGTTATAACCCCCCCATAGATATCAATATCGGGGAATGGAGTAAAATATTACAAATAGCTTTTCAGACTATTCAGAGAGAAAAAAAACCCGAAATTTTTATAACTGGAATTCAAGGAGGAGTAATTCCTAAGTATCCTGTTAATATTGGTCTTGAAGGTTCTCAACTAAAACAATTAGCTTTTATTTTGGGAGTTTATCCCGATGCAATTATTTGCACAATCAGTCCACATGACGAGATCGATTTTATCAAAAAAACTATTTCAGTAACCACTTCGTATGTAGACGGGCAGCTCCTTTTCTATTCTTTGTCACCCTATACCTATAAAAAGCTTAACAATATTATTGATAAAAGTACGATGTATAGACTTTCTGATGATGAATATGAAGAATGCAGGAAAAGAATGGAAAAAGAATTAGAGAAGCCTGTATTAAACATAAAAGATGAAAATAATTATTCATCAGTACTTGAATTAATCCAAAACAATTTTTCAAATGCAACAGTTAATTGACAAGATTACCAGAAATAATTTAACGCCTATTTCTGAAGACTTTTCTTATAGTATGGATGAAAAGTATTTTAATGAGCAGTACGGCTATCAAAAAATTCCTGTAGTTATTAGGAATGCATATCAACACTGGAAAATTAAGGAGAAATGGACATTGCCATATTTGATCTTAAAATTACCTGGTAAAGAAAGTTTTGACAGTTATGATAAAAAATTAAGCCTGGAAGAATATCTAAAAAATGACTTCATCAATAAATTATATTACAAGACTCAATGTCATTCATCTAATGAATTATCTGATGATTATGATATTCCTGATGAATTAAGATGTTGGTATAAAAACTATCGTAAACCACCCAAATTATTTTTATCGTGGCTATATGTTGGAAAACAAAATACTTTTTCAGATCTCCATCAGGATCTTTGGGATACCAGTGCATGGAATTATCTGATAAAAGGAAGGAAACTTTGGTTTTTTTTCCCAAAATCATTAAATTCCATTATAAAAGCTGATATAGATTCTTATAAAATTCAAAACATAATTGATAATATTCTTAATAATAAAGATCCAAAACTTCAGCCATTATATTGCATTCAAAATGAAGGTGATCTGGTGTATACACCCTCTGGCTATTATCATGCTGTTGTAAATTTAGACCTGACCATCTCATTAACTGAAAACTTTATTAATAAAACAAATTATGATGTAGTATATGATAATTTTAAAAAGAACTTTGATAGTAGTACAAAATCCTTATTAGAAATTATAGAATATCATTTAAAATTAGAAAAAAATGGAAAAGCTAGCCAAGATAGAAAAAACAATTGAAGTGGTAAAAGTTGATAATAAAGAAATAACAATTATTAACAACTTTCTGGATTCAGATGAAATCAATGCTTTTTACGAATATGTTTCAGATCTTTCTTTCGTAAAAAAGGAAAAAGATGATGAATATGATGAGTATCCAATCTTTAGTGTTGATTTTATTCCTGAAGAATTTATTAATGATACTTTTATCGGAATAAAAATCAAAGAATATTTACAAAGTATAAACATGTTTGATCAGTTCTTGTTATATCGTTCCTCTATTAATATGTCTCACTATGGAGATGTTGAATTTCCTCATTATGATTGTCCAATAGATCGAAAAGATATTACTGTACTGTTGTATGTAAATAATAAATGGGATTACAAATGGGGAGGTGAAACCTTATTTTACGAAAGTCATGATTCAAAAGCAGCCGTATTGCCAAAGCCTGGCAGATTAGTTATATTTCCCGGAAATATAGAACATTTGGGAGGTGTTCCCACAAGAATCTGTAAAGCTTCAAGATTTAGTTTAGCCTTAAAATTTGCATATATAAAATGATTATTAAAGAAAAAGTAATAAACGTACTAGAAGAAATTTTCAAAGAAGATAATATCTCGCATATTTTTCCTGAAGACGGAACACTGGACGATAAACTACAAATGTTGATTTCCGAATCACTTATCGCTCTTCAGATAACATGTTCGCTGGAGGATGAATTTGAAATAGAATTTGAAGATGATGAGGTAGATTATGATTTTTTCTCAAGTATTGATTCAATAGTAGAAACGGTTCAAAAGCATATTAAATAATGTATCTATCAAGAATTATATTTTTTCTGATTATTTGCAGTAGTAATATTTTACTGTCTCAAAACTTTTCTCTGGACGGAAAGGTTCTGGATTCTATATCCCGTAATCCTATGCAAAAGTCTGATATTACGTTATCTTTGGCAAAAGATTCCACCAAAATATATAAAACGACGTCCCGCGAAAATGGAAGTTTTTCTTTTGATAACATTCCACAAGGAATTTATTATTTTCAGCTTCATTCCGGAAATGTAAAATCTTTGGATCTGATTAATATCAACCAGTCTATTAAAAAAGATTTTTACATAAGTAATATACAAACAGAAAATATAAAAGAAATTTTACTGATAAAGGAAAAACCTCTTATTGATCAAAAACCTGATAAAACAGTTATTACTATTGATAAAAGTATTTATGATACAGGTAGAAATTCATACGATTTATTGAATAAGCTGCCGGAGGTCTATGCAGATCCCTTGGGAAATATAAACTTTAGAGGTGATCAGGGCGTGAGTATTTATATTGATGGTAGGAAAATTAATATCCCTTCAAGCCAGATTAAAGGATATCTGAAATCAATCCCTTCAGAAAGCATTAATTCTTACGAAATAATATCAACTCCCGGGTCAGAATACGACGCTCAGGGTACTAATGCTATTATTAATATTGTCACAAAAAAGAATATCGAATATGGATTTTCCGGAAGTCTGAATGCAAGTCTTCTGCAAACCAGATATACAACTACCAATCTGGGAGGAACTTTGAACTACAGGAAAAATAAATGGAATTTTTCTACAGTACTCAACTATGATAATAATGTATTTTACAGTAAAACCAAATCTGAAAGACAATATAAACAAGAGAATAGATTCCTGAATCAAGATTATTATTATAAGGAAAAATATGATAATTATGCATTGACAGTGGGGGCTGAATATGATATCAATAAAAACTCTAAGATTGGGGCAAAATATCAATTGAACTATACAGACTGGAATGTTAATTCTAATTCATCATTACAGATGGATTCAGTAACGCTGACTCATAATAATAAAAAAGAGTTTATTAATAATCAAAATGTTAATGTATATTATAAATTGAAATTAGACTCATCCAAATCCAGTTTAACTCTTAATTATGATTTTTTAAACTATAACAATCCCTCAAATTCTTATTATATCAATTCTACTCAGAATTCTACTCCGTTTGAAATGTATTATATTGATAATCCGATAAAAATCAATATAAATACTTTCTCAGCTGATTTTAATAAGCAGTTTGAACATTTCGTATGGCAGTCGGGAGCAAAACTGAGTTTTATAAAAACAGATAATAACAATATTTATTTTCAAAAACAAAATAATCAGGATATCATAGACAACACCAGATCTAATCATTTTAATTATCAGGAGGATATACAGGCTATTTATTCTAATATTATCTATTCTTTTGAAAAGGATTGGACTGCCAAACTTGGTTTAAGAGCAGAGAATACAATATACAAAGGAGTTTCCAATGAAGATGGGTTTAAGCGAAGCAGATTTGATGTTTTTCCTTCTTTCTTTCTTAGAAAAAAATTGAATAATAAACAGGTTTTGAATCTATCTTATGTCTTAAGGATTCAAAGACCAGCATATGAATTTTTGAATCCATTTATTGATTATCAGGATCCTTATTCAATAAAAACAGGAAATACAAACCTAAAACCAGCCTTCTCAAATCTTGTAGAACTAAAATATATCAAAAGTTCAAAATATAGCTTAACGCTCAGTTACAAGAATACAAAAAATTTGATAGGACAAATTTATACCACTCAGGATAATTTGGTGTATGCAACTACTTATGATAATATCAGTACTGAAAACATATATACACTTTCATCGAATATTCCTCTAAAATTTGCGAGCTGGTGGGAGACCAATATTTATTCTTATATCAATTATAAATCTGTAGTTTTTTCTGAGGGGGAAAATAAAGGCAGATATGCTTTAGCTTCCTTTTTTGTCAGAAATTCTAACACATTTAATTTACCCGATGACTATTCGTTGGAATTAAGTGGTTTTTATAAAGGGAACAGCCTGTTCTATATTTATAAATCTAAACCCCAGTATAGTGTAGATTTATCTTTCAAGAAAAGCTGGAAAAACATGTCACTATCAGCCGAGCTTACAGATGTCTTTAATTCATTGGATTCAAGAGTTATTACCGATAATGCTACCATCCATCAATATTCCAGAACGAAATACCCTACAAGAGTCTTTTCTGTAGGCTTCTCTTATAACTTTGCTAAAGGGAAAAAAGAGGCGACAAAATATGATGACGATGAGAAAAATTCAGATGAAAAAGACCGCATAGAACGATGATTGTTTAGCTTTAGATAAATTAATAATGACATATTTTTTCAAGTATATCATCCAGTATTGGAGACTCGGATTAATAATTATATTCCTTTTATTAACGACTAGTATTGCTTCCTTAGCGACTCCATACGCTTTGAAAATTATCATTGACGATATATTTCCTAAAGGCAATTTTTCGGATTTGGTAAAAGTACTGATGGCACTGGTTGGTGTCTATATTATTAGAATATTTTCTTCCCTTTTATCAGAAATTTTTTATACAAAATTAGGAGAAAGCATTTCAAGGGATATTCGGGTAGAAATGTTTAGAAGTTTACTTTTGAAACCAATCTCTTTTTTCAATAATCTGAAAATCGGGGACGTAGTTTTTACCTTGATTGAAGACGTTGATAATGTACAGAGGTCCCTTTCGAATTTAGTGCTGGTCTTGATGAGTAATATTTTTACCTTTATTGGTATTGTGGTAATGCTGTTTTATCTGAATACTGAATTGGCGGTATATAGCATACTTTTTATTCCCGCATTATTGCTTTTATTAAAAAAGTTTACTCCGCTTGTTAAAAAGAGTTTCAAAGAAGCAAGAGATCTGGAAAGTAGTATTCAAAATTATTTTATTGTCATCATCAAAAATATACGAGTAGTGAAGTCTTATAATACCATTCAGTATGAGATTAAAAAATTATCCGGTATTCATGAAAAATTTATTGATAAAGTAATGACCTATAGTCGGTATAAATCTATCAACAGTAACTCTTCTACGTTTATTATTGCACTAGCACCAATATTGGTTCTTATTGTGGGAGGACATAAAGTCTTTGAAAAAGAAATGACATTAGGTGTGCTTATTGCCTTTATTCAATATCTTAACAGGATTTTTGCTCCTAGTACTACAATAGTCAACAGTTATAACCAGCTTGTAAGTTCCTCAATTTCGGCTGAGAAAATTCAGGTTTTCTTTGACGATCTGAAATTAGGGTTAGGGAATATCTCTGAAAACTATCCTGTTAAGGATATAGAGATTCAACATATATACCTTAAAAATATATCATTAGTCATTAATAATAAAGTTATCCTTAAAGACCTTACTTTACAATTTGAAAACGGAAAAACCTACTCAATTCTTGGGCCGAGTGGAAGCGGTAAAAGTTCAATTATTAATCTTCTTACCAGGCTTATAGAGCCTACATCAGGAGAAATACTAGTGAACGGATTAAACTTGAATCAAATCTCAGACTGGAACTCTTACTTTGCTTTGATAGAAAGAGATAACCAGATATTTAATGAGTCTGTATCCGATAACATCAAATATGGAACAAAAGAAGAAAATAAAGATATTGATTTAGCATTATCATTATCTCATTTAAATGATATCATCACTGAAATGTCCCAAGGAAAAGATACAATATTATCACATACCGGAAACTCTCTGTCAGATGGCCAGAAGCAACGTATTTCAATAGCAAGAGCGATATATAGATCTCCCAAGATTTTTATTTTTGATGAAGCAACCTCATCCTTAGATATTGCTTTAGAAAAAAAGATAATTGATAATATTAGGAATCATCATACTGATAGTATCATCATTATTGTTTCCCACAGAAAAGAAACGACCATACTATCTGATTATATTATTCATTTATGAGTTTGAGTAATTTAATGACTTTTATGTATTATATTAAGCGTTTGTTTAAAAAAGCCATAAAAGATAATTAAACCTTAGTTAACAGTCGTCTTTTCCAGATGCCGTTGCAGAATGGAGGTTCGTAGACAATACGACTTTAGAAATTTATAGTATAATTACATAAAAAACACATACAATCTCATAGTTTTAAAGAACATATCTTATTTTCAATTTTGTACAGAGCTGCATGTAACATTGTGTTTTTTTATTATCATTTTTTCCGTATCTTGAACATATGCAAGAGGATCTTAAGAAAGAATTTTCATCAATGGTCTCTAAACCTAGCTGGGTAATCACCTGGCTTATGAATATTTTCGGAGGAGCAGTATTGTTGATTATGTTTATAACACTTGCTGTGTTCCCTTTTTTAGTCTCCGGGAGTATAAAGGTATTTGTTGTAGTTACTATATTGTATTATCCTGCTTGGGCTGTAGGTATGTATCAGTTTTTCCATTATGTAAAAAAGAATATGGCTATAGCAATAAAAAAAATTATAGTAGATGATAAAGGGATTCATTTTTATAAAAAAGATGGAGGCATAGATGAAATTCTTTACAGCCAGTTGGGACTGTCCCGCCTTTCAGATGATTATGAGGTATACATCTCACAACGACGCAAAAGCTGGATGCTTGCTGTAGGAATAGATCGTAGTGAAACTAAGGTGGCGTTTGACGGGACACACCTTGGAAGTATCTATTACATAAAAAATGCAAGAGCTCTTCGGGCCAGATTTGTTGAAGGAATTGCTCATTTCAGACCCGATTTGAGAATAGACCCATTGGTTTTTGAAGAATTTGGTATTCATCCAGAAAAGTTTACATTTGATGGGAAAAGATATATGAAACACATTATAGAGATTGCTGTCACAGTAAGTGTTTTATTATTGATAAGTGTCTTAATACTCATTGTTATAAAGATAGTGTGATAGAAGGAAAACCGTAAAATGTCTCTGTTTTTCCTGAACAAGTATCATAATAACACCGCTCAGAATATTTAATTTTACCCATTATTAAAAGCCTCTGCAATGAGCGTGAAAATATTAAATATTCCAGATGTGGCTAGTTAAAGATTACTCCTCTGAAAAGTGATGATTTTTACATCATAGATTTTGAGACACAGAATAATATTAGACTAAAATCTGAACCCGTAACCATCGATTTTTTTTTCCTCTGCCCATCTTCCGCAAAAAAAGGACTCTCCCCCAAAGTATTCAGAAATCAATGAAACCTTAACCATTTTTAAGTTGAAAATCAGATAAAAGAGTAAATATTTCTCAAAATTTATTTAATTTGGTTTAAAAATTAATTTAATTCAAAAACAGATGGTGGAAGATTTTATTTATTATTTAGGGCTGGTCCTCGTAATTATTGGGGCAATTATGCTTGCCAACCGTTTAAAAGTGGCTTACCCAATCATATTGGTTATTGCAGGCTTGATCATCAGTTTTATTCCTGGCTTGCCAGTCATAAAAATTGATCCGGAGCTTATCTTTATTATATTCCTTCCCCCTCTTCTGTATGAAGGAGCCTTTGCAGTATCGTGGAAGGAAATATGGAAGCTGAGGCGTATCATCACCAGTTTTGCTTTTATTGTAGTGTTCCTTACAGCAATATCTGTGGCTTTTATAGCCAATACATACATTCCAGGATTTTCATTGGCGTTAGGTTTTGTATTGGGAGGCATTGTATCTCCACCTGATGCGGTGAGTGCAGGAGCTATTTTAAAATTTGTAAAAGTTTCCAGAAATGTTTCTACCGTTTTGGAAGGAGAAAGTTTGTTCAATGATGCATCCTCGCTTATCATCTTTAGATTTGCAATGGTTGCTGTGGCAACAGGGCAGTTTATTTGGCAGGATGCAGTTGCCAGTTTTGGATGGATGGTATTTGGAGGTTTAGGAATAGGTTTGCTGTTAGCTTTTGTTTTTTTGAAAATTGGAAAAATATTTCCTACAGATGTTAATATGGACACTATACTCAGTCTGGCAGCTCCCTATGTCATGTATATTGCCGCTGAGGAAGTCCATTCTTCAGGGGTTTTGGCGGTTGTAAGCGGTGGATTATTTCTTTCTGTGAGAAGACATGAGATTTTCAGAACCTCAGAATCCAGACTAAGAGGTTCCAATGTATGGGAAAGCTTTGTGTTTCTTATTAATGGAATTGTGTTTTTGCTGATCGGGCTGGATCTGCCGGAAATTATGATAGGACTGGATAAAGAAGGAATCAGTTTATCAGATGCAGTAAGTTATGGACTATTAATAACAGCTGTACTGATCATTGTACGTTTTCTCGCTTCCTTTGGAGCCGTTTTTACGACTCTGATCATGCGGAATTTTATTAATGTGGCAGACAGAGATCCGGGAATGAAAGCACCGATACTGATGAGCTGGACAGGAATGCGCGGAGTGGTTTCTCTGGCTGCAGCATTGTCTATTCCTGTTGTAATGGAAAATGGACAGCCTTTTCCGCATCGTGACCTTATTCTCTTTATTACTTTTGTAGTGATTTTAGTTACCTTGATTCTCCAGGGACTTACTTTACCGGCATTGATTAAGAAACTTAACTTACCAGATTCAGGAGGAGGATACATGTCTGAAGAGGAATCAGAACATTTCTTACGAAAAGAAATGCGTCGTGTTACCTTTAAGTATCTGGATGAAAATTATAAAGAAAGAAGAAGTGAAAACGAGTATTTCAACAGACTAATGGACCGATGGGAGCAGGAAGATAAAGAGGATTCTGTGCATAAACTCTCAGATGAAGCTAAAGAAATCTATTTTGAAACCCTTGAACAGCAGCGTATCTGGCTTCGCGAAGAAAACAGGCGCAACCCGAATATTGACGAAGAATACATAAGACATTATTTAACAAGGTTGGATCTGGAGGAAGAAAGACTTAGAATGTAAAAAGAAAAACAATGAATTTAGTAAAACAGCTCGGGCAGTTTCCCGATGAAAAAAGAAAAGAATATTTCAATACACTTCCCAATTATCTTAATGGGAAATTTCAGAATATATTGACAACTCCTCCTTTGTTAGAAGGCGAAAGTATGACAAAAGCACTTCTTCACAGTTTGTGTAAAGTGGAAAATACATCTCCCAGATTGCCGCTTCCATTTGTAGTAACGGATCTGAAAAATCTTCAACCCGAAGAAAATATCCTGGTATGGTTTGGGCACAGCTCCTATTTCCTGCAGGTGGATGGCAAGAAATTTCTGATAGATCCTGTTTTCAGTGGAAATGCTTCTCCCATGCCAGGTTCTATCAAGGCTTTTCAGGGAGCAGATTATTATAAACCTGAACATATGCCGGATATAGATTTTCTGCTTATTTCACATGATCACTGGGATCACCTGGATTATAAAACCGTGTTGGCTTTAAAAGATAAAATAGGTAAAGTGATTTGTGGATTGGGAACCGGCCAGCACTTTGAGTATTGGGGCTGGAGTCCTGGTGAAATAATAGAAAAAAACTGGTGGGAAACTATTGATATAGCAGATGGTTTCAGAATTACGCTGACTCCTTCCAGACATTTTTCCGGGAGATTACTGAACAGAAATATCTCCCTCTGGACTTCTTTTGTATTAAAAACACCTACGAAAAATCTGTTTTTAGGTGGTGACAGTGGTTATGGAAATCATTTTAGCAAAATAGGAGAACAATATGGTCCGTTTGACTTAGCTATAATGGAAAACGGGCAGTATAATGAAAAATGGCCATACATTCATACATTGCCGGAACAGCTGATCACGGAAATAAAAGAATTAAAAGCCAGAAATTTTATTCCTGTGCATAACTCAAAATTCAAACTGGCACAACATCCATGGTATGAACCTTTGGAACTGACCTCAAAATATGCAGAAGAAAACAACGTCCCCGTTACTCTTCCAATGATCGGAGAAAAAGTAGACCTCAATCAGTTGGGCGCCATTACCTGGAAAAAATGGTGGCAGGAATATATTTAATCAATACATTGATCCTGAAACCCACTGTTCAAAAAAAACTTTTTAATTAGTTACTCTTATAAAATATAAACCTGCCCAATTTGGGCAGGTTTATATTTTATATCAAACAACAAGTACTACAAAGGCTCATTATGGTTAACCTTTGTGTGGATGATGTCATAAAATGCACCAGGATTATTAACAGCATCAGGAGTAATCCTGTAAGTGAACGTAGTTTCGTTCAGGACCAGAATATCTACAACACGTGTGAATGTAGGTGTGGTAAGCGTTCTCTTTTTGCCATCCGGAGAAATGGACCATGTTCCTTCAGATCTTAAAATATCATTTAATCCAAAAATTTTGAAAGTTCCGTTAGCTTTAAAATAAGAATAGCCTACATATCCGGCTACATTAGCATCACTTAATGCCACATTATTTCCACTTTTATCCTTCGCACCAGTTGTTTCCCAAGGAGTAGACGCTAATGTAAGCTGTCCGTTAGTGGGCTCTGCATGGGACGTCTTTGTATGGATAATGTCATAATAGATAGACGGGTCGGAAGAGTTAGGACGGATTCTGTAGGTGAATTCATTCCTGTTTAAAACAAGAATCTCAACATCACGCGTAAAAATAGTAGTTCCATCCGGATTCAATGAAGCTATAGTTCTTGTTTTTCCCTGAGGATCCACAGACCATGTACCTCTTGATCTAAGTACATCATTCAGCCCGTAAATAACAAAATTTCCATCAGCTTTGAAGTAAGCAAAACCTACATATCCAGCGACGCTGGTATCAGTTAGTGCCACACTATTTCCATTTTTATCTTTAGCTCCTGTAGTTTCCCATGGAGTAGAAGACAGAACCTGTGAGGGAGTCTGCTGCTCAATTACAATCTCGTTGTCATCATTTGAACATGAAGCAAATGATGCTGACAAAAGTATTGCCGCAGACAGATAACATAGTTTTTTCATTGTATTCATAACGGTATTTTTAAGTATTTGCAAACTTATTTCTAATAAACATCAAATACTTGTATGAAATATCTCTTTTGTTGTAGAAAACATAACAGATATCTTATTTTGTTTTTTAACATGATATTTTAATAGTTTAAAATCTTATGAGGAATTAGTTTTTTAGAGGTATATCAGGTATTTAAGGTGAAAAATGCAGTAATAATTATTTCCTGCAATAAAAATTATATTTTTGAGTATGAATAACAGAAACCGAGGGAAAAATACAGGAGATGATACTTTATTTGCTTCAGAAAAGCAGATTAATAAGTTGAAGCTGGCTGTTCAGGATATGTTGTATCTGCTGACAAGAGACTACCCGGAAAAAGCAGCATCTGATCTTGTGGGAAACCGATACAGATTAAAAACAAGACAATTACAAGCTTTAAGAGGAGCCTCGGCCTCAGAGATACAGATCCGGAATCGGAAATTAAAACAGTTAGAACCTTCAGCTTTAAATGGAAAAACAATTTTTCTTGATGGATTCAATGTTCTTATTCTGCTGGAGAGTTTGCTTTCTGGTGCTTATATTTTTGAAGGAATGGATGGCTGTTTCCGTGACCTTTCCGGAGTTCATGGGACCTATAAAAGAGTAAATCAGACTTCAGGGGCCATTATGCTTACAGCTTCCTTTTTTAAAAAAAATAATATTCATAAAATCGTATGGGTTTTTGATCAGCCTGTTTCCAATAGCGGAAGAATAAAACAGATTCTTCTTGAATTTGCAGATCAAAATAAACTTAATTGGGAAGCCGAACTACAGTACAATCCGGATAAATTTCTGGCGGAAAGCCCAGAGGTTGTAGTTTCCTCGGATGCCTGGATTCTGGACCATTGTAAAGAATGGTTTAATCTTATCGGCTACCTTATCAAAGAAGAAAATCTTTCTGTGAACCTGATCAAAACGCAGTAAAATATGAATATGTTTGAACAATATATCCCACTGATTTCAGAAGAGTGGAAAAGTAAATATCGGCCCATTTTAGAAAAACAACATTTGAAAAATCTGGACGAAAACATTCGGAAGTTTAAAGAAAATACCTTAGAATGGGATCTCCCATACTTTAATGAAGAAGTAAAAATCAACAGACAGATAAGCTTTGAGAAATTTATTCAAATCCTTGACAGCTTTGATTCTGATGAGGTAAAAACAGCACAGCTGGAAACAATTCCGTTCGAACATTGGCTGAATATTTTAGGGCAGAGACTTACCTCAGCAAGCATCCGGGATGAAAGTGCGGTTCCTCCTTTGAAAAGTACGTTAATCAATGCCTGCGAAGAATATTTTAACAGTGAGATTACGATTGCACAGAGAGCCTGGGAAAAACATACCGGCAGAATGGATGATGACTTTTGGGGAGAGATCAAAGGAAATAATAAAGAAAAACAGAAAAAAGTAATGGCAAAAATTGATGAAATTTTAGGCAATGCAACCTGGTGGAATGTTTTCTTTCATTACAAACACGAACTGGTTTTTGAAGTCAGGGAAAAAGAAGGCCACGGAATCCGCTGGAGCCATGGCGGAACAAAGCTGATAGGTTTTCTGGAAAAATTCATCAACGAATAAAAACAAATCGTAAAAATCCATAGTTTAGATTATCCCATCCCTTTCCTTTAGAGGGATTCTCGCTCTTCCGGCCTTGAAATTAAAAAGAATCTCATATTTTTCAAATCTAAGTGTGTGTTATCCGTTTCAACTTTCTTATTTAAAGTGACTTAAGTATTGGGTCTTCTTGAGCCGTTGTGGTTACAGAAAGTTTAAAAGCTTCATTTTATACTGCCTATAGATAAACGATTTTTAAAAAATTACCTTTTCTTTTTTCTACGTAAAAAGATTGCGCACTATGCCTGTAATTTTGCTGATATAAAAATGGAAACGTTAGCTCAAAGGAAGAATTCTGGCCCTCAAGTCAGAGGTTGAGGTTCAAATCCCGCTTATCTTCCAATAAAAAACAGTAAAAGAAATAGTTTAATCTGGAAAAACTTATTCATACAGAGTGCATTATCGGTTCGATCCCGGTTTTCTTTTACTTTAAAAAATAATGTTATGCTTAAAAAGTTATTAATTTTTTTCAAAATTATTGATGAAGTTCAGATCCCTGTCCCTATAAAAAGAGGAGCAGCCCGAAAACCGATGCACATGTCGGAGAAAAAGATGCCTGAGGTCATAGTGCCTGCCGGTATTGTGCCTATAAAAAGAGCAATCGTCAGAAAAAGGGAGAAAATTGAAGATTTCAAAGAGTACACAGAAAACTATATGGAATATTGTCTTGAGAAAACCAGCAATCAGCATATGATGAAAGTATCCTCTTACAAAGTGATCAATCGCAATGAGAGTACCGAAACGGTTTTTATTCAGAATGATGCTTTTATCACCCACAACGAGCATAAAATGATTCGTATAGAGAGCCCGTATTTTGTAAAATATATTCAGCAGGAATATAATCCGATAACCCAATTAAATGAAAATGCATACGACTAATTCCATAAAAAGATATAAAATATTCTCCGAAGAAGATGCGCGAGAAATAGTTACCGATGAGTATTCGTCGATAGAGATCTATGCTAAAAACATGACTTTGGGTTTCACAGAAATAGAAGGTAACCTTTTAGTACGTGGAGAGGGCTGCCGCTTTCCGGATCTTGTGAATATTAAAGGGAATCTATCCGTAGATGCTGCAAACTGTTCGCTTCCCAGTCTTAAAAGTGTAGGTGGCAGTTTGGCAATGCATAGTTCGGCAGTTCTGGACAGACTGGAAACAGTAAAAGGAAATTTTAAATGCATTGTCAACTTTAGATTTAAAAATTTAATAAAAATTGGAGGAGGAATTGAATTAAAGAATGCAGAAGTATATTCAGCCAATAAAAAACTGGTCGGGACAAAGAAGGTGTTGACAGTCAACCATCAGTATCAGGCTGATTTTCTGCCCAAAGATGGAGTTTTTAATATAGATGTCTTTGCCGATGATATTACCTTTCCGCATCAGGAAATTCATGGTAAGATTAATATTTATGGTAAAAATGTTTCTTTTCCTAACCTTGAATTTATTCATGGACGGTTTAAAATTGAGTGTCGTGATAAGGCCGGGGCTCATTTCAAATATGATTTTCCGGTCCTGAAAAAAATGATTGGAAATCTGAAGATTGATAATGTCAAAGTTTCCTTTCCTGAGCTGCAGGAAATAGTTGGTAATATTGAAATAAATAAAGGCTCTTATACAGAATTTCCATTGTTGGAGAAATCCGGTAGTGTTTTTATCAGACAAAATTCAGAGGCGAAGTTTCCGGTTTTGAGGATTGTAAATGGTGATCTTCATAACTATGGTTTGGAGACCTGCTCGATGACAAAGCTGGAGATGGTAAAAAGATCATTTTTTACCAGCCGTATCCTTGCAGAAAACATTCTGGAAGTGGGCAATCTGGTGATGAGTAAATACTGTGAATTTAATAAGTTAAAAAGGATTAACAGCAGTGTGGTCTGTAATGAAAGGTTTAATTTCAAATCTTTAGAATATATTGGCTGTCTGACGAATGAGAGTCAAAAAAAATCACAGCTTCCTTCAATAAAAAAGATCGGTCATTATTTGTATGATGAAAAAAATGGTTTTGAGGATTTTGCGGAACAGATTTATTTTAAAGTGAAGGAAAACCTGTACATCACAAAAGATTACTTTTATATTTCACAAATACTTCCTAATATTATTTCCAGTCATTCTCTTCATCCGCTGCACAAGCTGGTTTCTATTTTAAAATTAAGACACAAGAGTTTTCAAAACTTTGTAACCCGTGATTATGAAAGGGAATGGACGAATTATACTTCGCCTAATTTTTTGAAAATCCTAAATATTATTGAGGAAATATGGAATACCGTAACTCCAATTACTTATGAGGAATTTTTCACCCATTATGACAGAAATTTCAGGCTTTTATGCTTCAGTTATTTCGGTGTGGGAGCATTAATGGAAAAACTGGAAGCAAAGAAGATCAACCAGGAGAATATTCTGGTCAATTATTTTGAATATGATAAAAATGGCAATAAAATATCTCTGCGCAGAACCAATCATTACGAAGTATATAAAGTGGAAAATGAGAAATTTAAACTCTTTTTCTGGGGGACAGAAAAGTATTCCTATGCAGTGAAATGCTGGTGTCCTTCTACTTCGGAAGAACATTGGCTATGGATAGAACCACAGTACAAAGATAATGCTTTAACGGCAATAGCATCTACATTCAGAATTCACGAGAACATTATTCCCCATATAACGTGTCTGAAAAGACAGGGCGATCTTATAATTTGTGAGCTGGAAAAAGAAGTTATACCGAAAGGAAATGTAAGACCTTTAACTTCTGAAGAATATTTTGATCTTCTTGAAGCAGAATCATAATGTAAATAACAGAAACAGTAGTTTAATGGGAAAAACGTTCCGCGATAGGAAAAGTTACCGGTTCGATCCCGGTCTGTTTTTGTTTTTTAAAATTTAAAACCATGGAAGAATTAAAATCAATTTTAAATACAATAATTAAATATAAAAAAGGATATATCACTTTCCTTACCGGAGCGGGAATCTCTGCAGAAAGTGGGCTTCCTACCTACCGTTCTATTGATGGAATCTGGATTAAAGGAACAAAGTTCCACCGTCCGGAAGAATTTGGAACTTTCAGATATTTCAGCCAGGAGCCGGAAGAAGTCTGGCAGTACAACCTTTTTTGGAAAAAAATGATTGCCGACGCAGTACCCAATAAAGGACATCTTGCTTTGACCGATATAGAAGAGCTTTTGGGGGATAGATTTAAGCTTATTACTCAGAATGTAGATGGTCTCCACCAAAAGGCTGGTACGAAAACGGTATATGAAATTCACGGTAGTAAACAGAAAGTTCGATGTTCAAAAGAATGCAGCGGGCCGGTTGATTTTCCAGACAATGTTGCATTTAAAGAATATACCGAAGATCTGACTCCAGAAGATATTGATGGATTGAAATGTAAAAAATGTGGAAACTGGCTCCGTCCGAATACCTTATGGTTTGACGAAAGTTATAATGAAAAATATTATTACTTTGATACTGCATATGATATTGCAGATCATACGGATATTCTTTTTGTAATTGGGACTTCAGGATCTACAACATTGCCTGTCAATATTGTAGAAACCGTAAAAATACGAGCAAAACACATTGTGGTCATCAATCCGGAAAATGATACTTATTTCCATTACATTCTTAAAGGATTTAAAACACTGAACTGTATACAGGAGAGCAGCAGTATTGCTCTTCCAGAATTGAAAACAATGATAAAAGAAATTATAAATACATAAATTTACCTTACAGCAGAAGCAGTCAGAACTACTGATGCCTCTGCTTTTTAATTTAAATAAACACATAAAAAAGTAAAACAAATGAATACATACATTGATATTGGCATTAATCTGACCAATAAACAGTTCTATAATGAACACGAAGAAATTATTAACCGGGCTCTGGATAATGGAGTAGAACATATGATTCTTACTGGGACCAGCGTGAAAGGAAGTAGAGAGTCTGCTGAAATAGCAGAGGAATATGCGGAAATTTTGTTTTCAACAGCAGGAATTCATCCCCACGATGCCAAATCCTTTAATCATGAAAGTATCGCTGAGCTTAGAAAGCTATTAAAGCAGGATCATGTGATATCAGTAGGAGAGTGCGGACTGGATTTTGATCGTGATTTTTCTCCCAGACCTGTTCAGGAAAAATGTTATAAAGCTCAGCTGGAACTTTCAATAGAAGTTGATAAGCCTCTTTTTCTTCATGAAAGATCAGCTTTCAAGAGATTTAACGAAATCACAGACGATTATCTTTCCAAATTACCCAAAGCAGTGGTTCACTGTTTTACCGGAACATTGGAGGAAGCGAAAATTTATCTTGATAAAGGATTTTATTTGGGGTTTACCGGAGCAATCAGTGATGAAAAAAGATTTAAACATTTGGAAGATGTGATCAAATATGTTCCCCTCGATCGAATGATGATTGAAACCGACGCTCCATTTATGCTTCCGAAAAATATGCCCCGGATTCAGAACAGGCGGAATGAACCCTCATTTTTACCCTATGTGGCACAAACAATTGCTCACTTGAAAAAAATCGGTATATCCGAAGTCGCAGATGAGACTACAGAAACTGCTAGAAAATTTTTCAGCCTATAAAAAAGAGCTCTACTGATACAGTAAAGCTCTTTTTGTATAGTAAAGCAGAAAAGATATTAGCAAATTTGATGTTTGCCAGTCTGCTTTTAGTTCTTATAAACTTTTGATTGCCGATTCCAAAGCCAGCTCCATCATTGGTTTCAAAGCTGTTTCTCTTTCGTCAGCAGAAATCTTTTCATGAGTTGGGATGATGTCAGTTACTGTAAGGATGGTAGCTGCGTTTTTTCCTAAATGCTGAGCATTCGCAAACAAACCAAAGGCTTCCATTTCTACTGCGGGACAGTTATATTTTGTAGCAATAGCAGGAGTTTCAGGATCTTTTCTGTAGAAAATATCACTGCTGTGGATGTTGATCGCTTTAGCATCTAATGATAATTCCTTAGACGTTTCATTGATGGTACTAAAGATATTCCCCTGGTGAGGAAGAATCTCATCTTCAATTCCCCATGCATATTTAGCGTAAGTACTTTCACTGGCTGCATTTTCAATATTTAAAATATCAAAAAGTTTAAGATCAGTATTATAGGCTCCACAGGTTCCGATTCTGATGATGGTATCTACTTCATACTCTGTATAGAGCTCAAAAGAATAGATTCCGATACTTGGAAAACCCATTCCACTTGCTCCAACAGTAATTTCTTTACCCTTATAAAGACCTGTATAATAAAATATTCCTCTGGTTTTGCTTACCAGTTTCGCATTTTCTAAATAATTTTCAGCGATATACTGTGCACGAAGCGGATCCCCCGGCTGCAATACTACTTTAGCAATTTCTCCTTTTTTTGCACTGATGTGAATACTCATAATGTTATTTTGAATGGGGCAAAGATAATAACTTTTAGATTGACTGAGTCATCAGAAATAGGTATAAACAACTTTTTAACACTTGATTTTTCGTGAAACCTTACAGATTTTTAAGACCTGTAAAGAGGTCACGGAGATTATTTATTCTTAATTATTGGAAGCTATTTTCTACTTTTTACTGCTGCCTGTTGACAAAGAAAAATTGCAGGCTCATTCTTCAACTTGTTTCCTATACTGCGTTGGTGTTGTATTTTTTATCCTTTTAAAAACACGGTTATAATATGGGATATCATTAAAACCTGAGGCAATGCAGATTTCTGCAACAGATAATTTTGTTTTTAGCAGCATTTGGCAGGAAGATTCAACCCTGAATTCGGTAAGATAAGAGAAAAAAGACTGGCCGTTCATTTTTTTGAAAAATACACAAAATGACGATTTCTGCATTCCCATCGATTTTGAAATCTCCTCAAGACTTATATGCCGTTGAAAATTTCCTAATACAAAAAGATGAATTGCCTGAAGTTTCCGTTCTTTGCTGTTTTCAATGACTGGCCGCCCTACAATATGCATTTCCTTGCAGTAAGATATTACCTGTAATAAATGAATAAAAGAAGAAAGTCTTTCAATAGGATTCTGATGAATCATGGAAGCCATTAAGATCTGTAACTTTTCCAGCAGTTCACCCTCAAATGATACTGCATTTTCATTACTTTGAAGCTCAGAAATACTATAATATAATTCAGGAAAAAGACTTTTACAGTGTATTAAAAAATCATTCTCTATAACTATTGTTACATTTTCAATTTTACCTTCATCATCATGTACCGATTTGTCAAAAGACCAGCAATGCGGAATGTTGGGGGGAATAAGAATAATTTCACCTTTTGAAAAATTTTCAATAACATTTCCAATCGTTCTTACTCCGCTTCCTGTCAAAATATAAGACAGCTCCCAGGTTTGCTGTTGATGGAGCGGCACTTGTTGATCCCATGTAATATGCACATGATCAAAATGAAAGGTGCTGGTTTTATTTTTTGGATAATATTTTAAATTTTGTTTCATTGTGATAAAGTGAAATTGCCAGAATGCAAATATGAGACAATAATTAAAAAATATAGAACAATATTGTTGAAGAAGAACATTTTATTTTTGTATTGTATCTTTTTAAGACAATATGAATCAAACTTTAAACATTTCTCAATCGAGACCCCACTACGAAATTCTGGATGGCCTTCGTGGTATAGCGGCAATTATGGTCGTTTTTTTTCACGTTTTTGAAACATTTTCAAATGGAGATCATACCCAACAAATTATTAATCACGGATACCTGGCGGTGGATTTTTTCTTTATGCTTTCCGGATATGTAATCAGTTACGCCTATGACAACCGCTGGAACCAGATGACCTTAAAAGATTTTTTTATGCGCCGTCTGATAAGATTGCAGCCAATGATTATCATCGGATCTTTAGTAGGGGGCATTTTATTCTATTTTCAGCATTCCGAAGGCCTGGGCTGGGGAGGAATTGCTGCCACTCCGGTTTGGAAGCTGCTATTGGTAATGTTTATAGGAATGACAGTGATTCCTGTAGGCAAAAGTTTAGACATACGGGGATGGAACGAAATGCATCCTTTGAACGGACCTGCATGGTCATTGTTTTTTGAATATATAGCCAATATAGTCTACGCACTTTTTTTAAGGAAAGTTTCAAAAATTGTGTTGGGGATTTTAGTATTGATCTCTGCGGGAGTTACCATTCAGTATGCATTCACTAATCCAAATGGAGATATCATTGGTGGCTGGTCTATAGATAATGCCACTCAAATGAGAATAGGCTTTACAAGATTAGCATTTCCTTTCTTGATGGGGATTTTTTTAGCAAGAGCAGTTCAATTAAAATATACAAAAAATGCTTTTTTAACGACCAGTATTCTATTGATTATCCTGTTTGCATTTCCCCGGTTAGGAGGAAATACAGCCCATTGGCAAAACGCTTTTTATGAATGTTTTACATTAATGATCATGTTTCCGGCTGTTATTCTGCTGGGTGCAGGCGGAAAAGTCGTAGGGGAGAGAGCAAACCGCTTATGCAAATTTTTAGGTGACATTTCATATCCAATTTATATTACTCATTTTCCTTTAGTCTATGTTTATATGGCCTGGGTAGTCAACGGCAAACATACACTGGAAGAGCCACAAACATTGATCATGGGAATAATAACGGTTATTATTGCTGTCATTCTTGCCTACCTTTTCATGAGATTCTATGATATTCCGGTTAGAAAGTGGCTGAACACGAAGTTGATTGTAAAAAATAAAATAGGAAAATAAGAAATAGTTTAATTCTCAAAGCACAACCTGGTGTTGGCTTCTCAGTTCACATTTTTCATGTGAACTGTTTTTTATTACGTAGAACCTCTGTTTTATTTACTATTATATTAATTCTTAAAAAAGACTTTATTTTATGCAATTTTATAAGGTTAAATTTCAATAAACAGTCTTTTATTGCCAATCCTTTAGTTAAAAATTGTATTCTCTGCAAAATAATTTTATTTTTGTTAGATGATGGAAACAGGATCCCCATTTTTAGATACAATCTTTTTACTCAGGAAGAATGAATGCATTACCCTTTTTTCAAGTTTACATGAAATTTCCTTAAAAGAAGAATTGGATGCCGCAGATTATTTCGAAACAGAGTTTGAAAAAGAAAGACTTGAATTTTTGTCTGATCAGTTGATCTGTAGTAAAGAAACAGCAGTTTGGGCGGCAAAAGTTTTGTATCATAGTGCTCAGCTGCACCTTATCAGAGAAAATACAGCAAAAGATATGGACAAACTGATTCCGGAATTTAAAGGAGTAAGAAATATTTCATCTATATTATCTGCTGATTTGTCATTAAGGTTTTTACCTCAGATCATTCTTATTTTAAATATTGCAGACTCTGAAGATAAGCTCATTACCATACTTGAGGATATTCTGACACTATTTCATTATTCCGGAATCGGATACGATCTTGATCTTAAAAATATCAACTGGGAAAAAGAACTTGAAGATAAAACATATCGGAAACTGTACCTGGAAAGAATCGTTGAAAAAAGAGATTATAAACTGGCGGAAATTCCGTTCATCAATAAACTGCTCATTGCAGAATTTGGAATGCATAAAGAAACATTCTGGAAAGAATTAAAAATAATAACTCAAGAAAACTAATGACTCAGAATATCAATAAACTCAATACAGTCCTTACCTACGTAAAAGATACTTTTGTAGGTAAAAATGATGTGGTGGATCTACTGGGAATCTGCCTTCTGGCCAGAGAAAATGCGTTTTTGTACGGGCCTCCGGGAACAGCAAAATCAGCGATTGTAAGAACCTTATCAAAAACGGTAAAAGACGGCAAAAACTTTGAATATCTGCTAACCCGCTTTACAGAACCCAATGAGATTTTCGGTCCTTTTGATATCCGGAAACTAAAGGAAGGAGAGCTTTTGACTAACACGGAAGGGATGATGCCTGAAGCTTCTTTGGTTTTTCTGGACGAAATTTTCAATGCTAATTCCGCTATCTTGAACTCGCTTCTGATGGCCCTCAATGAAAAAATATTTAAAAGAGGAAAAGAAACGAAACACTTACCTACACTAATGTTTGTAGGAGCAAGTAACGTACTTCCGGAAGATGAGGCTCTAAATGCATTATTCGACCGTTTCCTTGTGAGAATTAATGTAGATTACGTCAATCCTGAACTACTGTATCAGGTTCTCCTGGCAGGAAGAAAACTTGAAAATAACGAAGAGGAAACAGAAGTTCCGCAAATTCATGCAAATGAGATCAGGGAACTTCAGAATCTGTGCAGAACAGTAGATCTTAAGCCGATCTATGAAGTTTATCTGAATACCATCATGAGTTTACGAAATACAGGAATTGCCATCTCGGACCGTAGAGCAGTGAAGCTTCAAAACCTAATTGCTGCAAGTGCCCTGATCTGTGGAAGAAATGAAGCTGTGCTTTCAGATCTTTGGGTACTCAAACACATCTGGGATACAGAGGAGCAAATTGAAATTCTTGAAGGAATTATTAACAGAACCATAGAGAAAGATGATCATCTGGATTCCCACCCACAAGCTATGCAGAATAAGACCCCCAATCCGGAAGAAGTGATGAAGGATGTTAAAATTCTTGTAGATAAATGGAATGAGGGAGTGTTGAGTTTTGAAGAGCAAAACGTGATCAAGGATAAATTAAGATATCTACAAACTCGTTGTGACTGGATCAGAAATCCGGAGCAGAAGCAGTATATTCAGCAAGAAATAGAAACCTTATGGCAGAAGATTCTTCAAAGCATATAAAAGAATTCTGGGCAGAACTTCCCCGTGCCAATGAAGATTTTCTGGGATCTATCAGAGACTGGAGAAATGTGCAGATCGCCTTGGATGATGACACCATATGGCTGAAAGATTTTACAGAGGAGCAGGCAGTATCTTCGGAAATACACCAGCTTCCTGACTTCGTACTGTATGAGCTGCGCGACGGACTTCTGTTTAGAAAAGGCGCTTTGGTTCCCAGTAAAAAGATGAGAACAGTCTTGCTTTGGATACCTATTGATAAAGCTTTGAAACTTACATTGCCGGTTTCTAATAACAACTATTTCGAAATCAGTGAGAAAGTTCAGATCAGCCTTATACAAAGTGATGAAGAAAAACCGGTAATAGGTTTACTGTGCAACATCGCTGATATTAAAGAAAGTATGGCTGCAATACCTAAATTTAAACTTGAAAAAATACAATGGGTAGTCATAGGAGATAAAGCCCTGTTTGTGGGAACTCCATTATTAAGCCTTCCGGGAAAAACATATTGGACCAAAGATGGGCATTTACTGCCTTCCGGACTAGACTTTGAGTTTAAAAATGTAAGTATATTACTGCATCAAAGGTATAATAAAGAGTCAGATGGATGGCTTTTATGGGATGAAAACGGAAGCTATTTTTCAATAAAAAAATCAGATTTCCGAGAGCTTTCCATAAGTTCATTTCGTCTTACTCAAAAATCTGAAGAATGGAATTAAAGGTATACTTCCAGTCCTATGAAAACTACTTCTGGGAATGGAAAACTGATGAAGATGTTCCCGGAGATTCCGGATATCATGAAAATAACCTTCTGTCGGTTCCGGGAGTAGGAGCTATTGCTTACAGACCCTATATAATGGAAATCCTGAAAGAACTTCAACCGCAGGGATGGCCTCCATTTGGGGCATTGCTGATGGTTGTGTATGCTATGCAGGATGGATATATAGATTTTGAAGGCCCGTTGAGACGTACTGCTGATTTTTATAGAATAGGGAATTTTGATTTCAATGCTGAAAAAGAAATTAAATTCCTTGAAAAGATAAAATTGCTTCCAAAAGTTTATAAACAAAAGCAGAACAGAGTTGTTCTTTTGCAGACCTTGTTTAAAAATGGACACAATAGAATATCTTCCGTGAATGCAGAGGCCATTCTGAAAATCTATTATAAAAGGCCACATGAAATTTCGGGGTGTGCGGAAAAGCTAAATGCAAACCCCACTGCTCTAAACAGAGATTTGAGCGCCTTAGATCTCAATAGGGAATTTCCAACTGTACAATCTATCATTGATGCCATGAAAGGTATTATTGAAGAGCCGGAACTGGATGATGAGGTTGTACAGGAAGAAGCAACAGCAGATGCCGATAAAGATTTTATAAGAGAACTCATTGAAGAACCCAAAACATTTCAGGTGGGCAGCCTGATCAAAAGAATCTGGAGCGGCCTGAAAATTCCGATGCGCCATCTTTCTCCGGGAGAACAGCCTATTGGCGGAATCTCGGATATGACAAATAAAGGTGATTTCAACAGAATGCTTCTATCTGAGTTTGCCAATGAAGATGAGGTTTTTATGAATCGTGTAGCTAATAATGAAGCTCTTTACATTCAAAGAGAAATACCGCCTGAAGAAAATATTTTCGAAAGAATTATCCTTATCGATACATCCCTTAGAAATTGGGGAACCCCAAAAGTATTGGCTTTTGCATCAGCTATTGCCATTATCAAACATCCGAAAGCGCATTCAGAATGCAAAGTATTTGCGCTCGGCCAGGCAGAAATTTCTATCTCTTTAAACAAAGTGGAAGAGGTGGCTGAAAATCTGAATCAGGTAAGTCCTGTCTTGGAAGTTTCAGAAGCACTGGAGAAATTTTTTAAAGAAGAACATTCTGAAAAAGATATTGAAGTTTTTTTTATTACCCACCAGGAAAATGTAGCTGATGAAAAGGTTCAGAAGGTCATTCATGAAAATAGAGACCGTCTCAGATTTTTGGTTACAACCGCTTCAGATGGGGAAATTAATTTTTATAAACACCATAAAGGAACAAGAAAGCATATTCAGAAAATAAAACTGCCATTACAGGAATTGTGGGCTAATCCGCCCAGACAAAAACAAACAGTCAATAATGTAAACAGTAAGAAAACCGACCTTCCGCAAAACTATCCGATCCTCTTTCCAACGCCGGTTAATAAAATTGCTCAGTTTCTATATGAAGGAGAATTTTATATTCTGAGTGCCAAAAAGCAGTTGCTGAAAACCTACCTTTCTGATAATTATTACGACAGAAATTCCTATGATTACTATAAAACATTCCATGGTTGTGAAGTTTTGTTTGATAATATTTCTGTAAAACCAAGAGGACAATTTGCTTTAGCCAAAAATAAACAACAGCATTTTATACTATGCCAATATCAGCCTGATAAAAAATTAGTATCTAAGCTTAATATTAATACCAAAGAATATTCAGAACAGAATCTTACCGGATTGAATATTCCCGATTCATACAAGCTGATTTATTTTAGTAAAAACTTTTATCTGCATCAGCCAGAAAATCCACTGTATTACAAAATAAATATAGATGGAAATATTTCCCTTGAAACTATTTCCGGAAAAGACAAAGAGCTCGAAAGAAACAATACAAAAGCAGAAGCAGAGGTTGCCAAACTAAATAAAAACGGATTAAAGATTATCAGTAATTTTACCAAAATAGGAATCAACGAAAATCATAATATTGTCATTTCCGGCAATGTATTAGGAAGCCTGTATGAGAACGCATTGACCCTCCATAAGAACCAATCTGATATTATCATACTTGCAGAACAGGATAAAAATAAATTTACTTTTCCAGACGGAAGTGAAATTGTTACCGATGCCCGGGGAATGCTTATTTTCAGAAGCAGTAACAAAGGAATTGAAGAGTTTTTTATCCCTTCTACCACTTATGGCCTGCTGTCTCTGGCTACCTATATTGAGTTCGGAGGAACAGAATATTATCTTCCGGAACATCCCTTATTGAAAATAAAAACAATGGAAGATATGCGTTCCCGGTTTTTAAAAGCATTTATAGAACAGATCTTGGATTATGGAACTTAGAATAAAACCTTTCCCGAAAAATAATTATCCAAGAAGAGGACTTTTGATCAGGGGCTCTTCCCCTGTGATATGGCTTCAGGAAATGGAAAAACTCAGCATAAAACTGAGTGGAGTAAAATCTTATGCTATTCCGGCAAATCTTCCCAATGAGTTATATGGGTGCTTTCTTGTTTTTGATGATCACGCTCCCCAGGAAATAGGAAAAAATGCTTATTTCCAGTGTGTAGATCACCGATTTTTTATTCCCGAAAACACTACTTTTTATCCTAAGATCAATCAGGAAGATTGGGAACTGCTTGACGAATTTCTTTTGATAATGCATCCTGAGTTTGGACTGGTAAAACTATCCGAAGAAATTGATTGGATAGCCTTAATAAAAGAACCTGAAAAAACAGATGGAAGTATCAGAAAACCACTGAACGGAGTTGTCATTCCCCAGAAAATAGACCGCTATACCGTTGAGATGGATGATGAAAAAGTACTTCAGGCACTAGAGCCATCTCAGACAGAAGAAGAATGGATGAACAACCTGCCTTTTGACCTGAAGAAAGTAATGGCAGGAAATAAAAAGGAAATAGAAAAATATTTAAAATATATTGAAAAATATCCTGACAGAGCCATAGAACTAGGGGTACCTTTAGATATCATGGGAACTTCCAGAGGAGATGGCTTTGGAAAATTTACCTGGCTGGGAGGATTGTTTGGAGGGAATTTTAATGGTAAAAAAGAGAGTGCCGGTACAAGAAATTTTCGTAGAATATTCTGGGCAGTTATTATTATTGCGATTCTTTTAAGAATAGTACTGCCATCGGAAAAAGATAAGGCTGGACAGGCAGAAACAGTTGCTTCTTCAGGAACTGTTGTGACAGATGCCGTAAAACCTCCCTCAGACATGATTGCTTTTCAGTCTGGAATTTCAGAAATTGATCTCAAAATCGATTCTATTTACCATCAGAAAAGAAAAAAACTATCCAATGAACTCATTACCGCAGGTGTGGTAGAATCCAGAAACGAAAAAGAAAGAGAAAACTATAAAAAGTCCGGAGGAAGAAGTGTGGGCGAAATAGGTCAGGATATTGATAAACTGGGTAATAATGAGCAGCAGAGCAGAGATTCTCTCAAAACAATTTATACTAAAAAAATTAAAAAACATGTTGCCGGAAAAACGGAACAACTGAAACGCAGAATTTCGGATTCTCTGAAACAATATACCAGAGGACAGCCTGTAAATGGAGATGTTGTGAAATATATTTTAAAGAAAAAGCAGGTTTTAATGGAAGATTCCCTTGGAAAACTTTACGGAACCTTCAATACCACAGATCCTTCTTCAGCATCAGTCAAAAAATCTAAAGTAAAAGGAATGAGTACAGATGGCTCTCCACTAAAAAAAGAACCTCCGGTTACTGATATCCTGTATATGATTATCTTTATGATCGCTGCAGTCGGATTTTATTCCTTTTTCTTTAAAAATAAATCCGTAAACCTGGGTGGTGATCATGTACCGGGATGGGTGAAATTAATTTTAATAGCAATACTTATCGCAATGCTGATCTATCTGTTTTACCCATTAGTGAAAATGTTTGGATATAACTGGTTTGTATGGGCGCTTGTTATAGGAGTAATGCTGTTGCTTTACCGTCTGTTCAGAGAAGATAAAACCATTTTAAACTCAGATGATGAAGAATAAACAGAAATTTATAGACAAGTTTATGGCCGCTTTTGTACTGCTGGCCATATTTAAGCTCATCGGGATCGCAGCACAGCTTTTCCATGAAAGTTTCTGGAGTGTAGTTGGAACACTGGCTATTTTTTCAGTAGTAGTCTTTATCATACTTCTTGTCATCACTTCCCTGAAAGCTAAAGAGAGAAATGAACGCAGCTCAGGAAAAAGAGGAAGCAGCGGGGGAAGCTTTTATCTGGAAAATGCGCTTTTCGACAGAATCAGAAGCAAATATGAAGAACTTGCCGAAAAATATATTGCTGAGAAAGACTATAAAAAAGCAGCAAGAGTTTATATGAACCTTCTTCAGGATAATTACAGAGGAGCCAAAACATTGGAAGATGGCGGATTTTATAATGAAGCAGCCGTTGTATATCTTAAGAAACTGAAAAATAAATCCGATGCTGCAGTCTGCTATGAAAGGGCTAAGCAATACAAAAAAGCCATCGATCTGTACAAAGAAATGGAACAAAAAGAAAAGGTAGGCGATCTGTATAAAGAGATCAATGATCTTAAAAATGCTCATACTTATTATCAAATGGTTGTTGATGATTATACAGCCAATAACCAGATGGTAAAAGCTTCTTTGATATATCGTAAAAAAATGGAAAAAACAGAAGAAGCCCAAAAAATACTACTGAAAGGCTGGGAAGAAGATAAAGATGCATTCAATTGTCTGAATAATTATTTCGCTAATATTTTTGATATCAAAGAGCTGAAAACAGAAATTCGTGATTTATACAGAAAAACTCCTGATTACAGGAAGACCACTTATCTGGAAGCCATGAAACATGAATTTAGAAAAGATCCGAAACTGCAGGAAGTGACCAAAAATATCGCATACGAGATTATTGCTGAAAAAATAGGAACCCGTTCAGAAATTGTTAATGAGCTGAAATACTTTAATCCGGATGATGGAGTAATCCTGAAAGATATTTCCAGATTTAAAACTGGACGTAACAAAATGTTCAGAAATTAAGATTAAACCATTCAGTAACAAGCTTACTTTAATTAAAAATTGATTTTTTTAGTGTCCTGAAATACCATACAATTAAGTTAAAACTTTGAGTTTAAAAACTGAATTATAATTTTAACTTTTTATGATAACGATGAGCTTTGAAACACATCATTGTATTACCCAGAGTTGTGAAAATTATAAAATAATAACAAAAAAGATTTATCTTTGCACCAGAAAATTATGACAATACAAAGAGCACATATCAATGCAGAACTATTCGAAAGTCCTTCTAACAAAGGATTGTTCGGATATGATTGGATGATATGGAATGAGGCGAAATGTGCTGACTTTGGAAATTATTTACTGTAAACTTGTAAAAATTTAATCAAAATACTGCAGAAACGCCTCGATTTTTCGAGGCGTTTTTTGTTTTTTAGGTCAGAAATTATTTAGAATGAAAAAAAATAACTATAAACATGAAAATTTTTTAATTAATAATGAAACTTTAATACGATAAAATAGAGTGATAAGTAACCCGGTGAGAGACAGTCATTTAGGTAATTAAGACATCTGCAAAGTATTGCGGAGAGGAATTTCATACTCTAAAAGCAAGGGTTAATTAACTGATTTTCAATTTGTTGTATTTAAAATTTATTTGCGAGTTAAAAAAAATCATATTTACTTTGCAACCGAAAATTGAAAGCAACAGGTTTCAGGATTCAATTAAAAATAATTTAGAAACAAACAAAAATAAAATGAAGCAATTACATAGCACATTCAATCAATATTCAGGACTATTCGGACAGGAGCCGGTAGGAAGTCTGTGTATTCTTGACAATGAAATGGTGGATAAAAGGTGCTTATATACGTGGGTCAGCTAATGATCTCTTACGTTAAAATATATGAAGCGCCTCCCGAAAAGAGGCGTTTTTTTTTTGGTTTCTTTAGCTTATTTGGTAAAGCGCCGGTCTGTGGAACCGGAGAACAGGGTTCGATCCCCGAAGATACCCCCAGTAGATCTCATAGCTCAATTGGTTAGAGTATCGGTCTGATACACCGAAGGTTGAAGGTTCGATTCCTTCTGAGATTACAAAATGGTTCCGTAGCTCAACTGGATAGAGCATGGGTTTTCTAAACCCAGGGTTAGAGGTTCAAATCCTCTCAGAATCACAAAAGAAAGGTTCATGGAAAGCTTCCGATCCGGCTGTCTCCCGGAAAAGAAATTGAAATGAACCCCAAAGCTGGAAAGATAACGGTGGTTGTTTACCCGTCTTGGACGCGGGAGGTCGCAAGTTCGAATCTTGCTTTTCAGACTATTTGTTCCATTAGCATAGTGGTAAGTGCATTCGGCTTTCTACCGAACGACAAGGGTTCAAATCCCTTATGGAATACAAAAGATTTTGTAGCTCAATGGCAGAGCACCGGTCTGTTAAACCGGAAGTTGAAAGTTCGAATCTTTCCAAAATCGCAGATAAAATGTTAATTGTTTCAGGAGAAAAAGAAAAAGTTTGTCGAGAGCAGAAGATCTTTACGCCAAACACGAAAAATACAGACAGACTTTTCTTGATCTCATTAAAAAACAGTTAGAATTAAAAAATATCATTTATAAAATTTTAGGTAAAAATAAAGCTTGTTAAGCGCAGAAGTTCTTATATCAAACGAAAATTAAAACAGGCTTTATTTTTTATGAAATAATAAAAGTGGGGAAAAGAGTACTCACAAATTATAATTGATAATCAATCTGATGGTTCGCCGAAGTGGAAGAGTCGGGGTGGTCTGCAAAACCGCTGTATAAACTGAGTGGGTTTGAATCCCATAACCATCTCAAATAACTAAAATGAGATTAGTTCCGGAGAATAAATAAAAGTTTGTCGAGCATAGAAGTTCTTATATTAAAAAAAAAATTAAGACAAACTTTATTAACTCCATCGAAAAATCAGTTGCTGTAAAAATGACTGATTGCTCATGAAAACCGGAAGTACGCCGACGTTGGAGAGTCGGGGCAGACTGATATGAGGAACGAATTGAACGATTCCTTAAAAAAATGAAGAAATACAAAGTTAAAATCTGTTGCTTCATTGCTGAGTAGGTTCGAATCCTGCTACTTCCACTATACCGCTGATAATGTAATGGCAGCATGCAGGAAATGTACTCTTGTTGTTTAGGTTCGATTCCTGGTCAGTTGGTTTATTACTCTATTCGTCTAACGGTTAGGACGCCTGCCTTTCGAGCAGAAAATAAGGGTTCGATTCCCTTATAGAGTACAGGATGTGAATGAACTGGTCAATCTTGAATTAATACTAATACCATGAAAGTTCAGATTTGAAAAAATTGATCAGTCACCATTCACACAAAACAAGAAAAGAGAAGAGGTCTGTCAAGCACAGAAGATCTTTAGTCAAATATAAACACAGACAGCTTTTTTCTTTCTTGAAATAAAAAATAGAAGTAGATGAGTGATAACTGTTGAACGGTTATTAATCAGTATTTATAAAAATTAGGAAAAAGAGAAAGATTTGTCCGGAGCAGAAGATCTTTACAAACAAATACTATTGGCATAGTTCATTAATAGACAGAGCTTTCTCAAACCTAAAAAAACTGCGGGAATGGTGGAATGGCAGACACTCTTGATTTAGGATCAAGCTTTTGGGGGTTCGAATCCCCCTTCCCGTACCATGATAAATGATAAAAAATTATCAGTTATTCCCTGGAAGAGTGGTGTACAAGGTGTGCACGTTAGTCTGAAAAACTAAAGGTACAGGTTCAATTCCTGTCTGTTCCACAAAATATTTTACTTCGATATGATAATGTCAGCATTACAGTTTCAAAAACGAAACTAAAGTAGGCATGAAAAATCAAGCTTGAAGTTTAAATATAAGTTAGAAGCTAAAAGGCAGAGAAAATCTGCCAGTCAATTATTTATCAATAATCATTTATTAATTATCAAAAAAAATATGTAGAAAAAATGGAAACGCAACAACAAACATGGCAGAATATGAATGGAAAAATTTTCCAGGACTCTATCACACAGCTGGTAGAAAAAGCCATTATCCGCGAACAGGCACACGGACATCGTCTGAAAGTATGTGTGGGATCAGATTCCCATGTATATGGAGAAGCCATCAATTATGCTACGGCAGTAGTATTTATTCGTGAAGGAAAAGGAGCGTTTACCTTTATTAGAAAAGAAAGAGAAATACAGAGTATCAGTATCAAAGAGCGAATGTTGAATGAAGTAAACAAATCCGTAGAAATCGCATACGCTATCTGCTCTCTGTTGGAAACTTATGGAGTAGAAATGGAGGTACACGCAGACATCAATACCGATCCGGATTTCAAATCCAATGTTGCTTTGAAAGACGCAATGGGATATATTTTGGGAATGGGGTATGTGTTTAAAGCAAAACCTTTTGCTTTCGCAAGTTCCAACTGTGCTGATATGATGGTATAATCATATATTTTTCAAACTAAAAAATTTAAAAATGCTTTTATACGATAAAATAACAGTAATAGACATAGAAGCTACTTGCTGGGAAGATGATAGAATCCCTGAAAAACAAGAACGTGAAATCATTGAAATCGGAATCTGCAAACTGAATCTGTCAGATGGAAGCATAGAAGATAAAGGAATCAGGCATTTGCTGGAGATTAATCATATTCCGAATATTACGAGATTTGAAGAAGTAAGACTACACTTTTTAAAAACTGTGGTAGAATGGATTTTTAAAAATTAAATAATGGAAATTACAAAAAGATTATTGTTTCTGGACGATATAAGATACCCTGTTGAAGCGTATCAGTACACCAAACAGGAGATATTCCTCAGAAATGACTGGCATATCGTTCGGAATTACGAACAGTTTGTCAACAGTATTTTGGAAAAAGGGCTTCCGGAAATGATCTCTTTTGACCATGATCTTGCAGATAACCATAATCTTAATCAGGATACTCAGCAATATGTAGAAAAAACAGGGTATGACTGTGCAAAATGGCTCATAGAATATTGTATGGATCATTATTTAGACTTGCCAAAGTTCTATTGCTACTCCATGAATCCTGTAGGAAAGGAAAATATTCAAAGCCTTTTAAAAAATTTTAAAGAACAAAAAAAATGATTTTCAAAACATATAACACTATAGAAAATGCTTACCAGGCCCGGGTGATCGAACAGATCAGGCTGCAGGGCTATGGGGATGAGGTTTTCATCGTGCAGGAGAAAGTTCATGGAGCTAATTTCTCTTTCTTTACCGATGGAAAGGAGATTAAAATTGCGAAAAGAACTGCTTTCATCGAAAAAGATGAAAAATTTTTCAATGCACATCAAATTTTGGAGCGTTACAGAAAAAATGTAATTAAAGCGTTTCAAAAGGTAAAAACCATATATCCGGATATTGAAACCATAGTGATCTATGGTGAATTGTTCGGCGGCGGTTACAAACATAAAGAAGTAGAACCGGTAAAAGATGCTGTGAAAGTGCAAAAAGGGATTGAATATGCACCTTACAACGAATTTTATGCCTTCGATATTAAGTTGAACGGAGTGACCTACATGGATACAGATATCATCAACCAAATTTTCGAAGAAACAGGTTTTTTCTATGCTAAAACATTGTTTCAGGGTACTTTGGAAGAAGCTTTGAAGTTTCCAAATGTTTTTAATTCTAAAATTCCAACCTGGTTGGGATTCCCGGAATTAAACAATATGTGTGAAGGAACCATCATAAAAACTTTGAAAACCAAATATTTTGGAAACGGTGCAAGGGTCATTCTGAAAAATAAGAATGAAAAATGGATCGAAAAATCAAAGATGATAAAAAAAACGGCAAAAACTGCTCAAAAGCCAGTTCATTTTAGTGAAAAAGCTCAGCATATCTGGGACGAAATCCAACAATATGCTACAGTAAACAGATTGAACAATGTTGTGAGTAAAGTTGGCGAATTCGAACCCAAAATTATAGGAAAAGTAATCGGCCTTTTTGCAAAGGATATTTTCGGAGATTTTGAAAAAGACTTCCCGGCCGCTTTTACAATTATTGAAAAAGAAGAGCAGAAAAGGATCAACAAAAAGTTGAATTCTTTAGTGGTTGATATTGTAAATGAAGAATTAATTTCAGCAAAAGTGTAGTTTGCTGGTGATGCCAGTGAATAAAAAACTTTTGCCGCTAAAACAATTAAAAATGAAAAAGATAAGTACATTATTCAAAAAAGATATAAATAATTTAGGACGAGTTATTAACGAAATTAATCCTGAAAACAATTGGGTTTTTAATGAAAAAGCTATTGCTACACAAAAGTTTGATGGTTCCGCATGTGCGGTAATCAACGGTAGATTATACAAAAGATACGATGCCAAGAAAGGTAAAACAGCTCCTGAGGGCGCAATTCCGTGTCAGGAGGCAGATCCCATTACAGGCCATCATCCGCATTGGGTAGAATGCAGTATTGAGAAAAAAGATGATCAATACTTCTGGGAAGGGTTCAATGCTTTAGCTGAATCGGGCAGTGTGGAAGATGGTACTTATGAACTTATCGGTGAGAAAGTACGAGGAAATCCTGAAAATATTACAGGTCATTTATTAGTAAAACATGGCCATAATATTCTTAGGTTAGAAAGTTTGGATTTTGATTTTATCAAAAGCTTTTTGAGTAATCCTGAGAATAATATGGAAGGTATTGTTTTTCATCATCCAGCGGATAATCGTATGTGTAAGATCAGGAAATCTGATTTTGGTCTACGTAGAAAAGCGGTAAAAGAACTTATTGTTTAAAATAAAGATTAAGTTTCGGTAATTCGTTTTATCGGAACTTTTTTACGTGTTAAATTGAACCATACAAAGCCAAAGAACTATTATGAAGCATTCTCTTTGTTATTCCGTAGGAATCTAGGTAAAGTTTGTAGGAATAATGATTAAAATTGCGCGTTTAGATTCTTTCAAGGATAAACGGAGAATAGAACTTTTGTGGTTAATAAAAAAATAAAAAAAATGGTACAGGCAGAAATAAAAAGTCTTTTAAAAGAAGACATCAGTATATTGATTAAAGTTCCCAATTCAGGAAAGCATTATTTATGTGATTGCGGAGAAGCCAGTTTATTGACAGTAAAAGAAATACAGTCGATATCAGCGGTCTTCATCAGCCATACCCACATAGATCATTTTTCAAATTTTGACGGAATTTTCAGGCATCAGATCGGAAGTGGAGAAAAAGTAGTGATCTGTGGACCCGCCAATATTCATCAGCAGGTTGAAGCAAGATTAAAATCGTATACCTGGAATCTGATTGATGAAAATGCTATTGAATATGAAATCCGGGAAATTGTTTCAGAAAAAGAAATTAATATTTATAAAATCCATCCCCCATATTGGACTCTTGAATTTGTAAAAACCCAGGATTTCCTTTTTGAAGATGAATATGTAAACGTTGATTTTGCTATTCTGGATCATAAAACAGATTCCATATCCTATCTGTTTAAAGAAAAGGATTCCGTTACCTTTAATGAGAATGGCTCAGGATTTAGAAAAGGAAAATGGATTAGTGAACTGAAAACGGCTTTTGGAAATAATGACCAGGGTAAGGAAATCGAAATCGAAGGAACGGTATACAAAGCTTCTGATTGGTTTCATTTACTGACGAATAATCCCGGATATAAGCTGGGCGTCATTATGGACCACGCAGCGTGTGAAGAAAATTATGAAAAAATAAAAGCTGTTTTTGAAGGAGCAGACCTTGTGTATATCGAAACGTTTTACAAAGATACCGATCAGGAATTTGCAAAAATCAATTATCACAGTTTTGCCTCTGCATCAGGAAAAATCATGAATGAATGTCGGGTAAAAGAAGCCGTTCCCATTCACTTTTCAAGAAGATATACGGAAACTGATCAGGAGGAAATTGAAACTGCTTTTTATACAGCATTCCAAAAGGATTAATTAATAGATAGAGTAAAACTAAACCGTAAAAGCTAAAAAAGACAATAAGCATTTAAGCTGTTCCCAATTCCTTTAAAAATACATTTTAAGGATTGCAACTGCAGGCATTTTGTTGGTCATTCAGCAGGAGCCTCAACGATGAGAAGTGTATGTGATTTAAATTACTACACCATTTAAAGATCTCTTTTTACGGAAAAAATTAAACAATAAAAAAATGAAACCTACTATATTTTTTACAGCAGACCATCATTTTGGTCACGAAAATATTATAAAATTCTCTGAAAGGCCATTTGAGTCTTTGGAGCATATGAACGAAGAACTTATTAAAAGATGGAATGAAAGAATCCAACCCGGTGATACCGTCTATCATTTAGGTGATTTCAGTTTAGGAAAACCGGATTTTACAAAGGAAATTCTGGATAAGCTAAATGGAAACATCCATCTGATAAAAGGGAACCATGAAGGAGCGGCATTAACGTACCCTAAACGGTTTGCTTCCATCAGAGATTACCATGAACTTAAAATTGATGATTCCGATAATAAGAACGGAAAACAAAAAATCATTCTTTTTCATTACGCCATGCGTACCTGGAACGGTTCACACCGTGGTGTCTGGCAGTTATACGGACATTCTCATGGAACTTTACCGGATGATGAAATGGCATTAAGCTTTGATGTAGGGGTAGACTGCCATCATTTCTACCCGATTTCTTACGAAGAAGTAAAAGAAATCATGAAGCAGAAAAAATGGACCCCGCCATTTGAACCAAGAGAATGATGATGAGTGATAATGAGTTATAATAATGCGTGAAAATGAGGAGAGATGGTGAATATGCTTATAATACTGCCAGAATTTTAAGTGAAATTCTGAAGTAGTAAAAAAACAAATTAGTAACAATTTAAGCCGGAAGAGATAAAGAACGGAGATTTTATTCTTCATTTTTCCATCCTGTCTGTCATTCCATAATAATCTCAGCTCAGGAAAAGAAAATACATTTTAGAATATGGATAAGTCTTCCGGCAGACAAAATTTAAACAAGTGAAAACAACAGAAAATATATTAATAGTAGACCTTGAAGCAACGTGTTGGGATAACCGTCCGCCAAGAGGTGAAGAAAGTGAGATCATAGAGATCGGTGTATGCATTATGAATGCCAGAACCGGTAAGATTTCCAAAAATGAAGGAATTTTAGTAAAACCCCAATACTCAAGAGTAAGTCCGTTTTGTACTGAACTTACTACCCTTACACAAAGTATGCTTGATAGTGAAGGGATCATGCTGGATGATGCATTTGATATTCTGAGAGCAGAATATGATTCTGAAGAACTGACATGGGCGAGCTATGGAAATTATGACCTGAATATGCTTCAGGACCAGGCCAGAAGATTCTATACAGATTATCCAATGAGTGATGATCATATCAATGTGAAAACCTTATTCGGGGCAACTCATCCTACCATCAGAAAAAGTGTGGGAATGAACAGGGCTTTGGGCGAATTGGGCTTTACACTGGAAGGTACTCATCACAGAGGGGTTGATGATGCTAAGAATATTGCGAAAATCCTTCATTGGTGTTTGAGTAATAATTAAACTTCTCAATAGAAGTGAAAATGCAAAGGGGCTGTTTCAAATTTGAAACAGCTCCCTTTATATTTTAAGATGCCTTAATTACATCGTTGAACTTTCCAGTGGATCAATGCATAAACTGAAAATCAGCCAGATATTAGATATTATAGGACTGTATCAGCTATAAGACCACAGATAAAGCTGTGTAATTCTGAAGGAATAGAATGCCCCATTCCGTCAATCAGGACAAATTCAGAATTTACAATGGAATATGCAATATCTTTTCCACACTCCGGATGAAAGATCAGATCATCTGTTCCGTGAATGACCAAAGCAGGTGCTGTTATCTTTTTAAACACTTCCGGATTATATTGATAGGATCCCATGGCCATAAGCTGTCTGATAATACCGTTTTTAGTTTTGGAACGATTGAGTTCTTCTTCTATAAGAGCAATTTCCAGGTTTTGATCAAATGAATACCCGCTGCCTGATATTCTTCGGGCAAAAGAAATTTTTTCAGCAAAATACTTTTCTCTTTCTGTTACAGGATTGGCTGAAGGTTTCATCATCATTTCCATAATTTCTGGGTCGGCTGAAGGTAAAACTGGATGTAAAGATGTTGACATAATGATTGTTAATGATAAAATACGTTCCGGGAAGTAAGAACCTAGCAATTGAGCAATAATTCCTCCCATAGAACGCCCAACAAAATGAGCCTTTTCAATCTGTAGATGATCCAATAATCCAATGACATCTTTAGCCATATCCATTAGAGAATAGGGGAGATCTTCCGGTTTCAGCGTAGAAAAATATTCCTGAGTATTTCCATTAAGATGAATTTCTTTTCCAGAAATATAGACAGAAGATCCGGAATCTCTATTGTCAAAACGGATTACTTTGAAACCTTTATCCACCAACAATTGGCAGAATGGATCTTCCCAACGAATCATCTGGTTTCCCAATCCAGCAATCAAAACAATAGTCTTTGGATTTTCTTCCCCAAATATCTCGTAACAGATTTCTACTTCTCCAATTTTTACTGTTTTCATCTGCTTTTATTTTTTGTATGACAGTATTTCTTCCAATGGCAAAAGCCTGGAGTCTTCAATCGCTGCAATTCTGTGGCCTACGATTTTCATGTACGCTTCATTCTTTTCAAAATTGAAAAAATCATTGACGCTTTTCTGTTTAATGAGCATACAGATATCCCAATATTCATTCTCGGGACCAATTAAAAACTGTTCTCCTTTTCCTATGAATATAATTTCGCCGCCGCTTTCTTTTAAAAATGGTTCAGTTTCTCTGATGTATGTAAAATAAGCATCCCAACCACTGGTTTTTTCAGATGGTTGAAGATCCGGATATTGAGAATAATCTGCCTCTTTCTTGAGTTTGATAAGATTCATATTGATAATGGGACCTTGTATATTTTTCAAAAAAAGATGTTTTCCTGCTTCAAAAGTAGGAGAGAGATAATGTGTTGACATAGTTTTTAGTATAACTCATTATTTATCTCAGAAATATAAGCCTTCTCAGCCTTTTGTATTTCTTTACGATAATTGATGAATGAATTTTCCTGCTTGGGTATAATCATTACAAATTCAAAAGTAAAAGCTTCACTTCTAGATTCTGTCCAGTCTTTTTGCAGGGCTGTATTGTTGCACAGTCCGCTGTTTAATTCAAATTGTATCCTGTTCACAAGAGCTTCCAGGTTCAATGAGCTTTGGATGTATTGTTTTCCGTTGCTGTTATTCTTTAAAGACAGAACGCCCATAGTAACGGTATGGTTTTTTGCCTTCTCTCTTAATTGTTGTTTTAATGCATTTTTCATATCATAGTCATTGTATATTTCCCCCTAACTCAAATAAGAAATCACTTACGGTACGGAGAGATTTATTCTTTTTAGGGGCTAAAATATCTTTTGTAATATTTTCCGCACTGATCAGAGCTTCTTCAAAAATCTTTTTCCCATTGGGAGTAATGACCACGTAGCTTACTCTCGCATCCCTTTCATTGGTTTCTCTTCCTACTAACCCTATTTTTTCCAGGGGATTCAATAATCGTGTTACCCCGGAAGCGGTAATTCCTATCTTTTCCGCAAGGTCTATTCTGCGCATCTTGCTCTCAGAAGACGTATTCAGAATGTAAAGAATGATAAAATCATTGAGCCCAAGCCCGTGCACACTCAAAGCATCAAACTTTCTTGAGATGACAGATTGAAGCTTATTGATATTCATTAAGAGTAATAATTCAGAACTTATCATTGATTTATATTTGATTTATCAATTATTTTTATTTTGCAAATATATACATTTTAATGAGTTAAGTTTGGTTTTTGAAATAAAATTTAATCAAGAATTATAGTAAATGATTTTTTAATACCATTTGAAAATATGAATTTTCTTCACTACTTTTAAAACATCATGAAAACAAGTATTATATATACCAAAAGAGATAAGAAAACTGTACTGGAAGAGAGTACTCTTAATGAACAGAAAGTATATCTTAAACATATTTACGAAAATGAGGTATTGAAAAAAAAGAAGTCTGGAACAGGAATAAAGTAGATTCCATCACTTTATATCCCTCCGAAGACGAAAAAACTTCAGATGAAGAAATTCTATTTGAGAATATTTTTCTCAGAAGTGTTCAGATCATTCGCATTAAGAATAAAGATGAATATCAATGGATTCATGACAAAAAATATACTAATCTTCTTCTCACAAAAGAGGAAATGTATATCAATGACTTTAACAGCAGGAAAATAGCATCATATAAAGTTGATCAGCTTAACGGAGTACAGTTGACAAAATATCTGTACCCGAAAGACGGAGACTATCGCGAAATAGATTACTCTAGATCCAGAAATCCTTATCTTGAAAAAGAGAAATTTATCAGCTATCTCAATGAGGTTTTAGCAGAAAACAACAGTTCTCTCAGCCCAGCGTATTATTTGGAATTTTTACCATTTTTTCCTTCGGGAGAAGATCCTGAATTTGAAACGGTACGTTACTTTTCTTTTTACGAAAATAAAGAGATCACCCTGCAGCAGGCATTTTTTGAAAGAGAGTTTGATAAGAATATTTATACTGAACATCAGCTTCGGAGAACAGATCATTTTAAACGTCTGGAAATGATCAAAAGAACCTATTTTATTAACGGCAAATCTTCATTTTCGCCTGAAGAAAGCCTGAGTATTCCTGTAGAAATACACAATCTGATAGAAGAGAAAAATGGTTTCAAAAAGTGGGAAATCAAAACTATTAAAGACAATACATTACATACCAAAGAAGTATTGGTTACCAATGCAGAAGGGCAGCGTTTCTTCTATCAGGAAGTTGACCCTTTCAGTAAAAAGGTTCTTGTGACGTATAAATTTGCAGATTTTTCAACATTGGGCGGTTCTTCTTCAACCCATATGAAATACGATGCTGAAGGGGCGCTCATTACTGAAGGTGTTACTTTATATGACTACTGGGATAGTGAGTTCTACAGTATAGAAGCTATGCAGCAGGATGGTTTTTTTGAGTCGGAATATGGAAAATATTTCAAGTCTGCCTCTCCTGAAATTCCGGTTAATATCCCAGTTATTAAAACTGTATATAAAAATCATCTGGATGAAATTATTCCTGAAAACGAGGCAAAACAACAGTATGAATATTCGGAAGAAACCTATCAAAACGGCCATCTTTTAAAACGAATTTCTTATAAAGCCCATTCACATAAAGATTTAAAGAAAGATGAGTATCATATAAAAAGTGCTACTTATTACGATGATCTTGAAAACCTACCCGATCTGGAGAATTTTGTAGATAATTCTGATGAAATTTATTACAACAAAAGAACCGCGAACAATTATATTCTCTATGATTTTATTACCAGAAATTATTGGGATGAGAAAAAAGCTGAATTTTCGGGGAATGTGGTCTACGACAATTTTTACAGAGTAGTCTCTAAAGTAATATATGATGCCCAATCCAAAAAATTGATTTCAGGGATAAAGAAACTTTATATGAATGTAACTCCTCTTCTGGGTCAGAAATATATAACAATTAATTTCAACAATACAGGAGAAGTGGAAAGCTACATTGACAACCGTTTTACTTTTCCTGAGTATTATACCAAAGAAAATTTCGAAAATAAAAATGAAGAAAAAGGACCTGTGTCTCAAGAGTATTATAAGGATTTAAAAAATATCATTCCTAATAATCCTGCCTTTCCTTTTGCAGATTTTAACAGTCGTACAATCTTTTATGCCACTGAACCTGGAAAAGAAAGTCAAATCACAGGATTGATGGTAGATTCTAAAATTAAAATAGCCGCAGAGGAATATATCGTAATACATTTCCTGGATTCCGAAACCGTTCTGGAGGATTATATGAAAATGATTCCTACATCCGATCTTTACTTTTATAATATTGAAAATACGGGAAACACCATTGAAACAGATTTTTTCGGAATGAAAATTCATGCCCATTTTTCAATTGATCTGATTTCCAGAACTATAGTGTGTCAAATTATAAATTCAGTAGAGAAGGATGTAAGTTTTAGAAAAGAACATTCTAATGAAGCTACGAATGTCTACTTTTTTTACGTGGGTGAAAAGAAAATTTTCGTAACCTTTTATTCAGAACTGCTGATAGGCCTCCTGTTAAAAGCATAAAGTTTTGTTAAAAAATTCACTTTCAAGGGATAATTTATTTCCTGTAGATCATTTTTTGTTATTTTAGCCACCAAGAATGAATCTATGCTAATTGAGGACGAGTTTAAGACCATATATTTAAACTATAGAATCAAGGAAACTGTTCCTTTTCTTAAGACGCTCACACCAAAAGATAAAAAAGAAGTTCTTGCTCTTTTAAAAATATATATTAATAGAGAATGGGGGCACAATAATATCTCTGTGTTGGCTGCTTTAGCCTGTTGCAAAAGCAAAACCGAATATGATAAACTAAGTCCCGGATATTATTCAATGCCGGTGGACCTCATCGATGACCTTTTTGAGTTTTATGTTCCTGATTGGTTGGGAGAAAGCCATTTATTTTTAAGAAATTTTAACTATTTGAAAGTTTTGGAATGGGAGCAGAAAGGCTACCTTAATCTGAATGACGATATAAGTGCCTCATTACTTTCATCTTCAGGAAGTTTCGAAAGCTCATCAGAAGAAATTTTATTCACTTATCCTGTTACCTTAGAATCGCATATCTGGCTCATGTTTGAATATGAATCTGATATTACTTCTCATTACAAAGGCAGAAACTGGAAAGAGGTCTTGAAAGCCCTTGCTCAGGACCAGAAAATTGATCGCTCCAAACTTCTCAGATCCAGTCTTAAAGCTCTTAATTTTAATTTTTCAAAGGACCATAATACCTGGTTTTTAGAGCTTTTTGCTTACCTTGAACCTAGCGGTAAAGAAATTTTAGAACTCCAGGAGGAGCTGTTTATGATTTTTCATTCAACACAGCATTCCCTATTCCCCGGAACATTAAAAATAATTAACCAAGTCATCACAGACAAAGCATTTAAAACAGAAGAGTTTTTACATGCAGGATCTTCCCTGATCACACTTCCTACCAAAAATATTGTCAGTGCATTGCTTCTTACTGTAGAAAAAATAGCCAAAGATAATAACAGATATAATGAAGAGAGCTGTCTTCTTGTGATGCCTGTTTTTCTGAATAAAGATAAAACACTGCAAACGAAAGCTGCAAAAATCATTGCTAAATATGGAAACCCTGAATCCGAAAAAATACAACAAGAATTAACACTTTATAAAGAATCTCTTCTTTCAGACGCCCAAACATTACTGGAGAAATTTCTTACCGGAAAAGTAAAGATTGAAAGTAAAGAAACCCATGGCTATGAGACCGTTTCATGGCATTTGTCGGAACCTGTTCTATCCATTGAGACTATTGATGATTTTATCTTCTTTGCACCACAGGTTTTCAGTAACAATGAAGTTTGCCATTTTGAACAGTTTTTAGAAGCTTTGTTAAAATTTAATGGTGAATTTCAGGAAGAACATTTCAATCAGCTGGAGCCGGCTTTCAAAGCGGCACTTAAGGTAAAAGGAGCATCAGGTCTGCGTCACCTGCTGGCTGCATTTTTTGTCAATTATGGAATATTGAAACAAAAGAGAAAATCTCAGATTCTGTTAGACGCACAGCTAGAGTTCCATACCCTTGAAAATTGGGTTGAAGAGAAGACTCCTTTTGTTTTTAAAGCATATCACCAGCTTCTTTCAGGTGTTTTTGAACTACTTAAAGAAAATAAAAAACTTCCTCTTCTCTGCGTACCTGATCATACCCCTTGCTGGATTAGTGTTCATCATCTGGTTAATAACTTGAGAATCTATCAGCTGCATGACGAACTGCCAATACCTTTTGACTTGCAGATCGCGGTTCTTCGTGTAAAAAAAGAAAATCCTGATCAGGAAGAAAATTATGCAAAAGAACAGTTAAATGAAAAATATTTTGAATTTCTGAAGCCTGTTTTCGATGGGAATTATTTCAGAGACCGCTATGACCATGTATACCTGGATGGCAGCTTCAACCAGGAGTTCAGTTACCGGAAAATTTATAAATGGAATAATACAGAAGAAGTCCCACAGCTCTTGGTTTCTATTGATAGCCGGAAAGAACTTTCGGAAAAAGCTTCCTTCTTAGACCATTTATTCAACTCTTATCATGCTGTGTATGATGACGATTTGATCCCTATTTTATATACTTCTCCTTATTTTTCCGGCACTATTGTAGGCAGGAAATATAATGAAAGTCTATCCAATTCCGTTTATCAGTATGATATCAAAAAGAATATAGAACTTCTGGATGCGTGGATGAGACTTCATCTTCCTTTTCAGCCTGTTCATTATTTACTACTGTCTGCGGGACTATTTAGTAAGGATAAAATATTTTGTGGTATAGCTTTTGAAGTCCTAGTAAACAAGGCGGTTTCCGAGGATTTTGAGGTACAGGAACTAGGAATTCTGATCGGTAAAAAGATCAGTTTTGAGTGGGCTCCTGTTAAAAGACTTACAGACGGATTATATGGTCTTATTAATTTGAGTACCAGCCATAATCTGGCTTTCGAGAAACTGCTGACAGCCATTCTTTCAGCAATAGAAAAGCCGGTTTTTAATCTGAAAAAGCTATTAGAGCTTTATTATGAACTGCTTAGCAAGAATCAGACGTTACCCGATGAAACGGTTTCCGGTCTGCTTAAAGAATGGAAAAAAGAGAATAACCTGAAAAAAATTATATATCAAATTAAAAGCACATGAAAGAAAGACTTTATGAGATCCTTAATGAGGAGCAAGTACATGAGATTATTCCTTTTCTAAAACAACTTAGTGTAGAAGAAAGAAAAACATTAGTGCCATCCATAAAGAAAATGGACCGCGAAATCAGTAAAATTGTGATGACTAAAAATTCCTATCATACGGTAGGTTCTGCCAGTCAGCATTCTATCATTGATATTGCATCATTTGTTTGTATGGACAAAAAGAATTTCGGTAAAAATTACTGGAGCCTCTTCCGGAATGCCGAACAGACAGAGCAGATTTTGGAGTGGGGGTGTCCAGATTGGTTTTCGGACTTTATCAATGAATCTGTAGAAGCCGAGTTTACAGCCTTCAATTATCATGACATCCTGGGATGGACAAAAAAAGGATATGTAGAACCCAGACCGGAGCTGCTTGGGCATCACCTGAGCAATTATCCATCAGATTTGGATCAGTATCCGGAAACACTTACAACCCACTTTTGGTATTTATGTGAATACCCATCCAAATCTTTACCATTCCGTAAAGAGTGGTTCCCCCTGGTTCAAAAGTTGGTAGCAGAACAGAAAATTGAAAGAAAACGATTTTTACGAGAATGTTTGCTGGCTTCCAACAGAAACTTTAACAAAAATGTGACGGGCTGGTTTATGGATGCGTTTACTACCTTAAAGCCTACAGAAGCAGAACTACTGGAGCTTCAGAATGAATTGCTTGCCGGATTGGCATCGGTACAGTCAAAAGCGGTCAATACCATTTTGACACACCTGAAGAAAATAGCAGGAGCGGACATTAAAACCGAAGAACTTTCCCATTACCTTCCAAACTTGCTGAGTTCGGAGGTGAAGACAGTAGTGATCTCCGGCCTGTCTCTAACGGAAAAAATCTTTCAGAGAAAAAGACTCGATCCGGAAATGTTGGGAATGGCTTTAAGTACTGCATTTGTAAGCAAAGATGATGGCATACAGACGAAAGCAGCAAAGATTATTCTGAAATATATCCCGCCTTCTGAAAACATAAAAGAAGCGTTATCACATTATTCGGACAATATCCTGACCAATGTACGTCCTCTTCTGGAAAAATATATAGAAGATAAACAACAGGAGCTGGAAGATTTAGCCTCTGAAAAACTCTCTCTTACTACGGAAGAAAATAAAGTCAAAGTACTTGAAAACTTTGAAGATCTGATGTTCTTTCTTCCTTTGGCAATGGAAGACCCTTATAGCCACCATTGTGATATCGCTTTAGATGGATTTATACGTTTTGCCAATGAAGTAGATGCTGAATCTGTAAAACTCATAGAGCCCGTATTCCTGAAAGCATGCAAAACAATTGCAAAATGGGAAGTTCCTTATTTGAATGTTTTATTGTGTAATCTGATTATCAATTACGGACTGAGCTTATTGGAAAAATATCCCATTCAGCTTAAAAACCTAGAAAAAATATATCAGAAAACCAGTGAAGAGGAAGCTGGAAGAGAGGCCAATTCAAATTATCAGAAGAAACTGGGCCCTATGGAAAAAGTAGGAGCCGAATCTCCTGCAATGAAAGCTTTTAAGGAAATTGCCATATTTATACATCAAAAGATAAAACTGGGAGACAGCATTCCATTGCTGTTTACAATCACGCATTCACCGTGCTGGATTTCTCCCGTGGCTTTGGTGGAAAAATTTGAGATCTATCAGAATAAAAATATAGAACCCCATCACCTGGATGTTCAGCTGGCATTGCAGCGCTGTGCCTTAGACAATACCTCGGAAGCAATAAAATTAGTTGAGGAAAAATTAAAAGGTGAGTACAGAGAGCTACTGCTTTTCTTCTTTGGCAAAGATATCCGTCCGAAGGGAAAATTTGAACACCCTTCATGGTGGATGACAGCCGGGATTACGCGTTCACCGGAAACTGTATTTAGTGAATTCAGCAATTTTGGATATGATAATATTCCTGAAGAATTCCTTATTGGAAACTACAGCTGGAAAACTATTGATAACAAGAAAAACTCATATTATCCGGTTGAGCTGAATATTGTTATCCCAAAATATCATCTTGAAAAAAGAAAAGAACCTTTATTTCTGGAATATTTTGTTGCAGGCCAGAAAGAACTTTCTGAAACTCCTGCATTAATGTGGTGTTTTCCGAATACTCCGGCAAATGCATTGGCGAAAGTGATTAAACACTGTCTTTTCTATTCCGGGATTGCTGAGGTCTATGAAAGAAACCTTGTTTTGAATACTTCACAAGCTCTTTATCAGATCAAGAAACCTCTGGATAAAATAGGAAATCTGTTTTTAGGAACAATCTTCCTTGACGGGGATAAAACAATCCGTGGAACGGCTGCCGAAATCTGGCTGGAACACGTTTCTCATCAAATGATGGACAATGCAGAACTGGGAAGAGTAATCGGACTTCACGAAAAACTGGAATGGGCACCTGTTAAAAGATTAACAGACCTTATGCAGCATCATATGCTGAATGTCAGTAAAAATCATAATATAGCATTGGAAGAACTTATTTCCAATATACTGCTTCAAATGGGAGAACCTGTTACCAACCTGAAAAAACTCCTTGAAGTGTATCACGAAGTATTGGCTTTAAATCAGTCGGAAGCCCATATAAACTTAATAGAAAAATTAAACGACTGGAAAGAAAACTCGAGCCTGAAAAAAATCTGCAATCTTCTTCTAAAAAAATAATTTATGGAAGATACGCTTATTTACAACTATTCCAGGTCATCCTCTTTGGCAAAAAAAGATGATCTGGAAGAACTGTTTCTTGCTAAATACAGTGAGATACACAAAAACACGGATGTTCCCTGCTTTTTTTGGGGAAATGTTGGCCAGCCGTTTATTCTGGCCAGATGTCTGATTACACTTTCTAATATTGTGAAGTCCAGTTTTAATCTGTCACCGTTTCAGATATCACTCCTCAAAGATCCTATTGTCACTGCGGGAAATGAAAGACTGCGCTTTGAGGGATTTTCACATTGTGCGGGAGTTTATGCAAGGGTGGATGTATTACCTGATGGTCTGGATGGTGAATTTTTAGAAAACGGAACTACCAATGTGGACTTTAATCAACCCATGATAACCGCTTTGGGAAGTATCCGTCCCAATGAGAGAATTATGCTTTCTGTGGGAGAAAAAGAAGTCGGTTTATACAAAGAAGAGAAAAAAGTAATAGAAAGAAAAGTTCCGTTACCTGTAAAATGGATCAAAGGTCTTGGAACCGTACAGATTTATTTATCTCAATCTGAAAAACGACATAGCTTCAACAAAATTCAGACTCAGCAGTTGTTCCGGGGAATGCCGAAAGGAGTAGTGAAATCAGACTATTATCTTATCGTAAGAGGAAATAAACCTATGTTTTCTCCTGTAAAATCAGCAGATGCTGTATGCATTGGCGGTCTTCACAGGCTTCGCCTTCTGGAACCTTTACTTCCTTATATAGACTCTATGCAGATCTTTTCGCATTCTAATATGCAGTCTACGACCTGGCAGCTTTATATGGGGAATATAAAATTCAGTTTTTCTTTATCAAGAGAAAGCTGGAGAGGATTTTCGGGAGAGGGGGCAGTTTTGGATAGCCTTATTTCTGATATTTCAGATCAGTGGATTGATGCTTTGGATAAATATGCATATGCCAATCAGTCATTCAGTACAACTGCATTGGCTCTGGAAGAAAACCTAAGCCTTACAGCCACTGAGAATCTTACAGGAAGACTTGCAGCCATGGGACTATTAGGATATGACCTTGATGATCAGGAATTTTTCTACCGGAGATTGCCTTTTAAGCTTAGCCGTATTCTGGAAATGAATCCCCGTATGAAAAATGCAGAGAAGCTGATACACGAAGGAAGAGTAGAAATATTAAATAGTAACAAAGAAAGAACAGAAGCCAGAGTAGGAGGAACCGGTGTACATCATACCGTAATCATTGATGATGAAAAAGAACGGTGTACATGCGAATGGTTCAGCAAATATCAGGGGGAAAGAGGCCCTTGTAAGCATATGCTGGCTGTAAAAAAACTGGTTAATATTTAACAACAGTTTTTTTTAAAGATATTCATAATGCTTTATTTTCTGGCCACGAATGTTAAATGAAAAGATTCGTGGCTGAAAACAAGCTTATAAGATAATAAGATTTTATTATTTTTTTTGAGCTAACCAATCCTCATAAGAAAGTACACCCAATTCTGGTTGACCGTCTCCTTCAAGAATTGAAATAAATTCCAGTTGATTACCATCCGGATCGTTGAAATAGATGGCCAAAGCGGGCATCCATGAAAATACCATCGGCTCTATACTTCCGTTTTTCAGGAAATTATAAGGCTTTAAATCCTTTTTTTCTAAAAACTCTACAGAATAATTTAAAATATCTTCCTTACTGCTTGAAAAAGCAAAATGTCTTGGCTGAAGATTCTCCTTTTGCTCCCATAGTCCCAGCATAAACTCTTTCCCTTCTCCAACCCATAAAAAGGCAATAGGACGGGTCTCATCTCTATGAGCTAATTTTAGGCCCAATACCTCTGTATAAAACTGAATAGCATTTTCCAAATCACTTACCTGAACGTGTGTTTCATATAATCCTTTAATCATAGTTCTGATTTTAATAAGAACAAAGCTAGAAAACAAATCCTTAAAAGATAGAGATTCGTGATCTCTTTATATGAAATGAATGATAGAAGGTTTTTATAATTGATAATTGAAAGTGAAAAATTCTAAATTTAGAATGATAGTCATTCCTTAGAGGTGGGTTATACTCCGCTTTAATATATATTGCCTCATTTATCTGGCTTTTCCAAAATTAAAATAGAATCATTCTCTTTTTAAAATCTGCATAATCAGGACAATCCGGAAGATAATTGAAATTAAATCCGGAAAAATTTTAAATATTAAGGTTCTACGCAGAAACATTGCGTAAGACAACGTTTATTTTGCATCAGAAATCAGAGAGGAAGTATCAATCCTTCCGATGTTTAACAGAAAAACAGTAACCATGAAATTTAATTTTTTAAAGAGAGAAAATAAAGTAGTACTAAACTACGAAGGTGAAAAAGCGTATGCAATGACACCTGCCGAAGAATTATATAGTGCTGTTGTTACAACAGGGCTGTCAAATACCACCTATGAAAAAGGAAATGACAGATTGGAAAGAATCCAGTCTCTGATTAAGAAAAATGATCCTGAATTCGTGGCAAGATTGGCGGTATATGCAAGAAGAGATATGTATCTGCGTACTATTCCGTTGGTTTTGACGACAGAATTGGCTAAGCATACTTCAGGAACTGATCTGGTGAGCAGAACTGTGGATGGTGTTGTTCAGAGAGCTGATGAAATTACAGAGCTGCTGGCTTATTACCAACTTGCCAATGAAAGAACACAAACTAAAAAGCTGAACAGATTGTCAAAGCAAATTCAGAAAGGTCTGGTGAAGTCATTCAACAAATTTGATGAATACCAGTTTGCAAAATACAACCGAAAAGCAGATGTAACATTGAAAGATGCCTTGTTTCTGGTTCATCCAAAAGCTAAAGATGAAAACCAGCAGGAAATTTTCAATAAAATTGTGAATGGTAATTTGCAGACGCCTTATACCTGGGAGGTTGAACTTTCAAATCTAGGTCAGGCAAAATTTTTCGACGATACAGAAAGAAAGCGGGCATTTAAAAACAAATGGGAAGAGCTTATCTTCAGCAACAAAATGGGCTATATGGCCACTTTGAGAAACCTTAGAAATATTTTGGAAGCTGGGGTATCACCTGATGCGATGGAAAAAATATGCGGTTATTTATCAGATGAGAGAGCGGTAATGAAGTCAAAACAGCTGCCTTTCAGATTTCTGGCAGCATACAGAGAATTGAAAAAAATAGATTCTCCTTACACTTCTTCACTTCTGGAGGCATTGGAAAGTGCCGTTGTGATAAGTGCCGGAAATATCAAAGGTTTTGGTTTTGATACGTCAGTAGTGATTGCTGCCGATGTATCCGGCTCTATGCAGCAGCCGGTTTCACCTAAAAGTAAGATCTTACTTTATGATATTGGTTTACTGATGTCTATGATTTTACAGTCTCATTGTAAAAATGTGGTGACAGGTATGTTTGGTGACCGATGGCTGAGAACCCCAATGCCTAAAAGAGGTATTCTGAGAAATGTGGATGAACTGTACAAGAGTGAGGGCAAAGTAGGATATTCTACCAATGGCTATCTGGTAATAGAGGACCTGATCAAAAGAAAAGAAAATGTAGATAAAGTAATGCTCTTCACGGATACCCAGATGTGGAATAGTACCGGGACCGCAAACTCTTTGGAAGCTTCATGGAGCAGATACAAAACAATTGCTCCCAATGCAAAACTGTATATTTTTGACCTGGCAGGCTATGGAAAACAGCCGCTTGATATCAGAAAAAATGATGTATACCTTATTGCAGGCTGGTCAGATAAAATTTTTGATGTACTGAATGCTTTGGAAGATCAGAAATCTGCCGTAGAAATGATAAAAAATGTAGTGCTGTAAAAGGCACTGCTTTTAAAATAAACAATTTATTAAGGAGCTTAATCCCGCTTTCCACTCTATCTTTTTCTCCAATGCTTCTTACAGAGCCAGCTTAGAAAAAGGATGCCGTTACAATCGGGGCTAAGGAAATTTAAAGTATTTATTATGATAACACTTATTAATACTATTGAAGTCAGTCCACTTATCTATGCTAAAGAAGAATATGAGCTTCCTTCAATCGCGGATTATCCGAATCCTGAAAAATGGTATATGAAATGGGAAGAATTAGCTTCGAAGCTAAAATTTAACTTTAAACCTATTGGACAAGGATCTTATCTGGTGGATATAGAAACCATTGATGATGAAAACTTAAAGATGATTTTAGAATCTAAAGTGGATAAGATAGATTTTGATGATCCTGAAGAAGTTGATTTTGTAATGGCTTTTGGTGGGGGAGTGGTACTGAAGGAATATGATCAGATACCTATTCAACCCAATTGTTGTGGAGATATGTCTGATATTCAGAACTGGCAGGATATTTTTGAAAATCATACTTCCGCCTGGACTATGTTATGGATAGGGCATCCATGGGTTTTATATAAAAGAGAAAACGGAAAAATAAGTTTTTCAGAGTATACAGAATCAGGTATGGATGATCTTGGAGATATAAAAATTGTTGCAGAAGTAGATGAATGCGAACTCAAAACTGAGTTGGAAAAAGTAATACAGCATCAAATCAATTTTAAGAACAGAATATTATCCATTTTAAAAATGATGAATTATAAATTTCCGGAGAAAGTTTCTAAGCAATTAGCCGGAATTGGAAAGTGACATAGGAAATGGAGGCGTTAAGAAAATAAGCTATGCGAACGTTAAGAAAATTCTATTGTTTGAAGCGCGATACAGAAAGTGAATCGAAGAAGTAACATTACATTCGCGCAAGTTTTAGAATTTTTAGAGAGGATAGGTTATTTTTAGCCGTAGTTTCCAAGTCTTGAACTTTTGGTTCTTTTGCTTCAAGGCAAAACGAACAAAATTTAAATAAAAAAATAAACTACGTAAAAAGATCGCGTACATACAGTGTAATTTTGCAGTGTTAATATTACTGGTGCCGTTAGAAAGACATCCTTCGATTCCAAACTGACAGAGTCTTTCACCAGATTGCCCGGTAACGAACCAATGCCGTTGATAAGAGTTTCATCGTCAACTTCCAATTGAACATCAATTACTCTTATCATTAATTTGCTTGGTTTTTTAATAAAAAATCACTGCGTAAAAAGAATGCGTACATGAAATATAAATTTGCAAAAGATAAAACTAATAGTCATGAATAACTATAAAAAGCAAGTGTCGTAAAACAGAGTTACTTCGTATGTAGAGGCGGCAATATGGGTTTGAGTCCTGTCCTGTTATGGTAGTGTAAAAATGATAACACTCCGCCAGCAAGTCTCTGTTTGATATAATTATCTTGCCTTATCAAGTGTCGTTTTAGAATCATACTTCGAAATTTTAATCATTGGGTCGCAGGTTCGAATCCTGCCTTTTCCCTCGAAAAGGAGAAGTAGCTCAGCTGGTAGAGCAAATGCACCGAAGATTCAGAAAATATTACCTTGATTTAAAAAAACAAAACAAGTGCCGTAGAATCAGTGTTACTTCGCGACGGTGTCACGGGTTCGAGCCCCGTCTCTTCCACAACAAAAACACACAATCTATATAGGAAGAGTAGCTCAGTTGGTTAGAGCACGACATCACTTTTTGCTTTTGCCTTGTTTTTATGCAGTCAAAAGCCGGAAGTGGGAAGCTGGAAGATATCTTTGTATCATAATTTTCTATAAAGTCAGAATTTTTCAGGCTTTAATTTCTTCCTTCTTCCCACCTCCGGTTTCATACTGAAACGGATGATGAATTTTTATAAAAATGCTGGTAAACTACTTATCAGCATTTTTTATGGTATTTTCAAGCTCTTCCTCAAACATCGTTTTCCATTTTGAAAGGGTAGTTCTGCTTATTTTATATTTTCTGGACATATAGCTGGTAGAATGACTATGTTTCTTCTGATACTGAAGAAGTTTGAGCATAGTTTTCTTATCATAGGTCTTAAGCTTTTGATTTTCTCTGGAATGCTTGAAAAGTCTGTCATTGAACTTAAGGACATCTTCTGTAGTGTAAAGCTTTTCAAGAAGTTCTTTAATCTTTGGATCTTTCAGCTTCTCAGGATGTTCCAGCCTGAGCATATCCTGATAAATTTTTTTGTAATTGGGGCGCATCTTATTTCTTTTTATCCGTTAGTACTGTCACTCTTTTGAAGCCATCTGTGGAGTGTACTTTTAGGAATGGAATATTCTTTAATGACCTCTCCCTGCGTCATCTCTCCGGAAAGAATTCTTTTCATAATAAAATCTTTAATTTCCTGAGTATAAATATTTTTTCTGAAATAAGGGATTTTTTCAGATTTCTGCTGGCTCTTATTCACTGCAGACGGTGGAGCATATAAGATCAGGTGAGAACTGTAAATCCTGAAAAAGTCATATTCTAATAATTTACTCCATCGTAAAAGAAGGTCAGCGTCCAGAGATTTGCTTTTATACATCTTTTCAACGGATTCTTCATCACTGCCTAAAAATTTGCAGATCCTCTCCATGGTTATTTCACTTTCATCAATCTTCTCCTGAATAAATTTCCCAATATGGATTTCTTTATATAACATTTTTATTGAATATTATCTTTTGTTTAAAATTTATACATCAAAAAATGAAAATAGGTGTTTTGTATTATTGTTTACAGCAGAGTATAATTCACTTATATATGAGATTGGAAAAGATAAAATAAAGGTTCGGGTATCTTTAAATACACGGAATAAGGTCAAAATCTTCGCAAATTCGATTAGGACAAATCTGATATATTAAAAGGAGGTAGGTATCGTCTATTTAATGTATCTTTTGGGATATATTCCTTATTATCAATGGGTTTTATCTTTCTTCCTCTTTTTCTAGCTTCTTCTTTCTGCCATTTGTGTAAATAATATATAACCTATTAAAGTTTTTTGATGTAACACTGTTTATTCTCAGCTGTGTTTTGATATACAGCTGTTTATATATAGAATGTTTTTGATTAGTACCGGATAATTGCTTATCTGCTTTCAAATTTAGACAAAATTAAAAATAAAACCAGTCGGAAATATATAAAAGTCTATTTATGATCAGATTTTAATTAAAATTAACATAATATGTAATCGTATGTGTGATTTATTTTAAAAGAAACGATGATAATAATAAAAAGGTGGAAAAAGAAAAAATTGTATACCATCCGGCAAGTCCATACCTTTGCACATCAATGAAAAATACCATTAGCTTATTCGATTTTTCGAAGAAAATAAATTATAAAAACGAACTGCTGGCAGGCTTTACCGTAGCGATGACAATGATTCCTGAGTCACTTTCATTTGCTATTCTGGCAGGGCTTTCCCCACTTATCGGACTTTATGCCGCTTTTATGATGGGGCTCGTAACGGCTGTTTTGGGAGGACGTCCGGGAATGGTTTCCGGAGGAGCAGGAGCAACCATCGTGGTACTGATTGCTCTCATAAAATCTCATGGAGTAGAATATCTCTTTGCAACCGTAGCATTGGCAGGAATTCTCCAGATGTTAGTAGGTATTTTTAAACTAGGAAAATTTGTCAGGCTTATTCCACAGCCGGTTATGTATGGATTTCTGAATGGACTGGCGGTCATTATTTTTATGGCCCAGATTGAACAGTTTAGAATTACAGACAGTAATGGAGCAGTAGGCTGGCTTCAGGGAGTTCCTTTATATATTATGGCAGGATTAACTGCTCTTACAATTGCTATCGTTTATTTTTTTCCAAAAATTACCAAAGCTGTTCCCGCTTCCTTAGTGGCCATTATATTGGTATTTGTTGTTGTTCTGGGTTTTAATATCCCAACAAAAACAGTAGTGGATATTGCTCATATAAGCGGAAGTCTCCCAAGTTTTCATATCCCAAACATTCCTTTTTCTATGGAAACATTGCAGATTATCTTTCCATACGCCTTAATTATGGCGGGTGTAGGTCTTATTGAGTCTCTTCTGACTTTATCAATGGTAGACGAAATTACCAATTCTAAAGGAAGTGCAAACAAAGAATCGCTCGCTCAGGGACTTGCTAATATTACCAATGGATTTTTTGGAGGAATGGGTGGCTGCGCAATGGTAGCACAGACACTGGTGAATCTTAATGCGGGGTCCAGAGCCCGGTTGTCAGGAATTATAGCCTCTGTAATGATTTTGCTGATTATTCTCTTTGGTGCTCCTGTTATAGAGAAAATTCCTATGGCAGCTCTGGTAGGAGTGATGATGATGGTGGCTGTCAGTACATTCCAGTGGGTTTCTATCAGAATTATAAATAAAATGCCGAAGACTGATATATTGGTGGGAGTTACAGTGGCTTTGATAACCATACTTCTGCATAATCTTGCGCTGGCCGTTCTGATAGGAGTCATTATCTCTGCATTGGTTTTTGCCTGGGATAACGCCAAACGAATCAGAGCCAGAAAACATACTGATGAGAATGGAGTGAAGCATTACGAAATATATGGACCTCTTTTTTTTGGTTCAGTGACAGCATTTACAGATAAGTTTGATCCTGCGGATGATCCGGATCAGGTGGTTATTGATTTTAAAGAAAGCCGTATTGTGGATATGAGTGCGATAGATGCCTTAGATAAGTTATCGAAACGATATAAAGAACAAAATAAAACATTACACTTACGACATCTCAGCGAGGACTGCCGAAAAATATTGAAAAATGCCGAAGCAGTAGTTGAAATTAATATTGAAGAAGACCCTACTTATAAGGTAATTCCGGAAAAATAGGAAAAAGGCAATAGTTAATTTTTATCAATTATCAATTAAACTATATAAAGCACCTCAATAACCAGACAAGGACTGTAAGATAAATCTCCAGTCCTTGCTTGTTTAGGTTATTAATGTATTCGCGATAAAATCAGGCACTAAAGCATAGTGCGACAATTTCATGCTGATGGAAGCTCGTCCGCTTGTCAGCGTTCTCAGATCGGAAATATACCCAAAAGTTGAAGCTAACGGAACTTCCGCTGCAAAAATCTTTCTTCCTGATCTTTCATCAATAGAAGTAATGATTCCTCTTCTTCTGTTGATATCCGCAGTGACAGCCCCCGTATATTCCTCAATACTTTGAATCTCTATCTGCATGACAGGCTCCATCAATTTAGGACTGCATCCTCTGGCAGCGGCTTTGAATCCTTCTCTGGCAGCAATTTCAAAATCAAATGCAGAAGAATCCTGAGCATGAAAAGAACCATCCAGAAGGGTAATCTTCATGTTTTCCAGAGGATATCCTTTTAATGGACCGTGCTCCATTGCTTCTTTGAATCCTTTTTCAACAGAAGGAATAAATTCAGTTGGGATGACACCTCCTTTGATTACATTGACAAACTCCAGTCCATATTCTTTGTCATTCCTTGGTCCGATTTCAAAACTGATATCAGCGAACTGACCGCTTCCTCCGTTTTGTTTGGAAAGCTTTTCTCTATGGATTTTAGTTCCCGTTAAGATCTCACGGTAAGAAACTTTAGGTCTTCCCTGATTGATTTCAATACCATGATTCAGACGTATTTTTTCCAAAGTAACCTCAAGGTGAAGTTCTCCCAGCCCACTCAATAAAGTCTCTCCAGTCTGTTTGTCTCTCTCAACAACTAAAGAAGGATCCTCCTCCTTAATTTTAGCCAGTACCAAACCAAAAGATTTCTCATCACCATTCGTTTTCGGTTCAATAGCAACTCTGATAACAGGAGTTGGGATGGTAATCGCTTCCAGTAATATTGGATTGTCCAGAGAAGATAAAGAATCTCCGGTTTTGGCATCCTTTATTCCCGTTAAAGCAACAATATCTCCCGCTTTAGCTTCATCCATTGATAATGTTTTATCCGACTGCATCTGTAAAATTCTCGAAATCCTAAAACTTTCACCCGTTCTTACATTCAGTATCGTATCACCGGATTTTATCACTCCGGAATAAACACGAAGCATGGCCAATCTTCCCATATGTTTATCAATCACGACTTTGAAAACAAGTCCCGAAAAAGAAGCCGCTTCATTTCTTTCCAATATTACTGCTTCTTCTGTATGAGGATCTCTTCCCTGAAGGTCAGCAAGCTGATCCGGAGCTGGAAGATAAGTTACCACAGCATCAAGAAGAGGCTGGATTCCCTTATTTTTAAAGGCAGAACCACAGAGAACAGGAACAGCTGCTCCGGATCTGCAGACTCTTTGCATAGCCTCTACGATCATTTCAACGGTGACTGTATTTTCGGTATTCATAAAAATGTCAAAGAAAGTCTCATCATATTCTGCAAGAGTCTCCATTAACTTCATTCTATATTCATCAGCTTCAGTACGGGATGCAGTTGGAATGTCTTTTTCAACAATGATTTCCCCATTTTCATCGGTCCAGTATAAGGCTTTCATTTTGACAAGATCAATGACTCCTTCAAAATGTACTTCAGCGCCAATTGGAATCTGAAGAGCAATAGGAATGGCATTCAGCTTGGTTTTTATCTCATGGACAACCGCAAAGAAGTCTGCCCCAATTCTGTCCATTTTATTAATGAAACAAATTTTAGAAGTGCCATGTTTTTCAGCCTGGTACCATACATTTTCAGTTTGCGGTTGCACACCGGATGAAGCGCAGAAAACTGCGACAACACTGTCCAGAATCCTTAGAGAACGTTCTACTTCCACTGCGAAATCAATGTGTCCTGGAGTATCAATAATATTGATATTATACACTTTATGATCTTTTTTCCATTGCGTTGAAACAGCAGCTGAAGAAATGGTGATCCCTCGGTTTCTTTCCTGAATATCCTTGTCCATGGTGGTGTTTCCATCATCTACATTACCGATTTTATGAATGAGTCCCGTGTAATACAGAAGCCTTTCCGATAAAGTTGTTTTTCCTGCATCTACATGTGCTATGATCCCTATATTTCGTGTGTTGTATTTCATTTTGTTTGATTTAAATTGTTGATTTTTAGATTTGTATTTTGAAAAGGTTCTGAAAATAATGAACACAAAATACACTCCGGCTTGATAAAACCGGCAAAACTTTTTTGTATTTTGAGTTGAGAAAAATTTTCAGAGATATTAACAAATAACAGAAGTTGTTTAAATTGTTAAAGTCTGAAAATAAGGCAGCAAAAAAGACCTATCCGAATAGATAGGTCTTCAATATATTTTTGGGTATAAAAGATCTATAGAACTATTCAGATAAATATTCAGTGCTGCCAAAGAACACAGCTCTGACAGGATGGCTTAAAGTTATAATATTTATCATTTTTGTTGACATTATTGATTGTTAATCGGTTGCGAAATTATAATTTTTTTTTGATTTCCAAAGAATTTTTGAAAATATTTTTTTTACGACCGGAAATTAAACGGTTCATAAATCAGCTTCTGAGAGTCTGTGAAATTTTTCAATTTTCATAAATATATCTTAAAACACACAACTAACGTAATGCATTTATGATAAAAATTTTATCTTTGGGAAGAATAGTATTTAAACACTTGTTGATGATTAAAAAAAAATAAATCTTTTTCAAGAAAGCTAAATAAAACTTTTAACTTAAAACCTATTGAAAACAGATATTGACATTCATAACCACTGTCATTTTTCCTTTGACCTGTGGCTCACCTTAATCAAATCTCATCCTGAATTTAAAGCAAAAAGAGTTGAGCTGTTCTCCTCGTTTTTCAATGTAGATAAACCAATAGAGGAAGTTGCGAAAACCGTAAAATATTACGATGATCTTTGTAATACCATCAATGAGGTGACGGGAGGGAATATCGATACATTTGAGATGTATCTGATGATTCTTGGTTCCCTGAATGTAGATATAAAAGAGTTGAATAAAGATACACTCAATGAGTTTTATGTAAAGAGTGAAGACTTATTTCTGGAATACAGACCGGTTGTGATTTTTGAAAATGTCCATGGTTTTTTTGAGGATATCAAAAACCACGGAAAGACCATTAATATTTTAAGCAATACAGGATTTATCAAGGGAAAAACGATGAGAAAGTTTCTGATTCATGAAAACCTTGATCAGTACATTGATTTTCATATCTATTCTGATGAAATCAACTGTTCCAAACCGAATCCTCTTATTTTTCAGGAGGTGAAAAATAATCTTCTGGATAAGAACCTGCCGTTGTCTCAGGTTTTACATATCGGAGATAATCCGGTTGCTGATTATAAGGGAGCGAAGGACTTCGGTTTCAGTGCCTATTTACTTAAACACTAAAAATAAACATGAATAAACGATACAGCTTACACCACATTCATTCAGCGGATGAGTTTACTTTCTCACCTGCAGAGTACAGCTATTTCAAATATGGCGATAAGTCGTATGCTGAAAAATTTGCAAAAGAGTTATTCGAGGGATTTATTTCCGAAAATGAAGCACTTTTACAGACTGATAAAGAGATTGTAGTGCTTCCAAGCCCGTATATGGCTATTCCTACGGCTTCCAACTTTTTATGCTTTTACTTTAAGAAGTATTTGGATTTCTATAGGTTTCAGAAGGGAAAAAAATCCAGTATTTTATCAAAAATCAATAGAAATCATACTTATATCACAGATTACGGGAACCTTAATTTTGAAGACCGTAAAAATCTGATTGCGAACGATACTTATTATATAGATAAAGATTTTTTAAGAGGAAAACTTTGTATTTTTATAGACGATATAAAAATTACGGGAAGCCATGAATATACAGTGAACAAAATACTGAATGAATATAACGTTGAGGCAGATTTTATGTTCCTGTATTATGCAGAGCTGATGAACTTTGACCTCGATCCTAAGATTGAAAATTTTTTCAATTATTATGCAGTACAAAATGTGAAACATGTTGCAGAAGTGATGAACAAAGAGAGCTTTCAGTTTAACACAAGGATTGTGAAATATATTTTAGGGCTGGATTCAAGTAATTTTGATTATCTTACGTCTAAAGTAAAAAAAGAACAGATGGATCTGCTGCTGGAGCTGGCCATCAGTAATAATTATCATTTAATAACAGAATACGAAAATAACATCAATACTTTAACACAAACGGAATTATATTATGGCTATTAACTTACAAAAAGGACAAAGAGAAAATATTAACGCACCTAAATTCACTGTAGGTTTAGGATGGGATACCAATAACACTTCTACAGGAACTGCATTTGACTTAGATGCTTCTTTATTTTTGCTTGGCGATGATAAAAAGCTGGTTTCAGACAGTCACTTTATCTTTTATAACAATCTTGAATCTCCGGACAAATCAGTGATCCATACAGGAGATAACCTTACAGGAGAAGGAGCGGGAGATGATGAGCAAATTAAAATTGATCTTACAAAAATTGATGATGCCATCAAGGAAATCACAGTGGTTGTAACAATTCACGATGCAGATGCGAGAAAGCAGAATTTTGGACAGGTAAGAAATTCTTTCATCAGAATTTTCAATACAGATACGAATGAAGAAATCTTAAAATATGAATTAGATGAAGATTTTTCAATCGAAACGGCAGTAGAATTCGGAAGAATCTACAACAGAAACGGAGAATGGAAATTTGAGGCTGTAGGAGCAGGACAGAGAGAGGGCCTTGAAAAGTTTGTATCAATTTATCAGAAATAATCATGGATAATCAAGAAAATCAACCCATAGATCCGCTTGGATCAATTGAACCTCTTAAAACATTTGAACCTACACCAATGGTTCCGCCGGCTCAGCCTGTACAAAATGCTGCACCGGCAGTTCTTGTAGACAGAGAAGGGAATGTAAATCTGACACAGATGCAGACGGAAGAGCGTCAAAAATATGAAGTTCTTGCGAATTCTATTGATGAAGCCAACCCAGGTTCAATCGTGAATTTTGGGGCTGAATTGCAGAAGACCTTAACAAACCAGAGTGACAGCTTTTTAGGAAATGTAAGAAGATCAAACTCAGGAGAAGTAGGTGGACTGATCAATGATCTTTTGGTAGAGCTTAACTATGTAGATGTAGAAGAACTTCATGGAAATAAAGTTAAAAGCTTCCTGAGCAAGTTGCCATTCATGAAGAAGGTGATGACTCAGGTAGAAAATTTATTTGCAAAATATGATAAGATCATCAACAATATCGAGCAGATCTCTTATAAAGTAAACGCAGGTATCATTACTTCTACGAAAGATAATGCTGTTCTGCAGACTATTTTTGAAAGTAATGTGAATTCCATCAAGCAGATTGAAGATCTTGTGATCGCAGGAAACATAAGAATGGAAAGAGCTGCAGCAGAGCTTGCCCAAATGGAGGCAGCCCCTCAGAACTTCCAGGATTATCAGATCGCAGATAAGAGAGATTTCATTGCAAGATTAGACCGAAGAATGGCTGATCTTAAAGTGGTACGAGTGATCATGATGCAGTCGCTTCCACAGATCAGACTGGTACAGAATAATAACGTTTCTATTGCTGAAAAAGCACAGACCATTCTTACCACGACTCTTCCTGTATGGAAAAACCAGCTTTCACTGGCAGTGGCAATGTACAGACAGCAGCAGAATATTGAAATTCAGCAAAAAGTATCCGCCACTACAGAAGAAATCCTGAGAAAGAATGCAGAACGCCTTGGTCAGAATTCAGTGAATGTTGCCAGAGCCAATGAGCAGACTATCGTATCTGTAGAAACATTGAGAGAGACAACATCTATGCTGATCAACACATTGAATGAAGTAAAACAAATCCAGAAACAGGGAGCTGATAACAGAAGAAAACTGGATCAGGATCTTCAGACACTGGAGCATGAGTTAAAAGCTAATGTCAGAGGGTAATTTATAAGGTACAAAGGTGGGGGATGATGCAGCAACCATATTGTCACAAAGCAAAAGAAGATTAACAAAACTTAAGCTTCTGGCGAATTTTTTTGAACATATTGACATAATATCGATTTACATTAAAACTGATATTATCCACAATTTGTTCCAGGAAAATACTGCCCTTGACTACAATAAGCTGGAACTTTTTCACCTGCAGTATACAGACAGTCTCATAGAACTTCTTACCAAAATTAAAAGGCAGAAGGAAAACGATATGCTGACTGTCATTAATGAAATTGACATCAACAATAAATATATTTCCGGTTTTGAAGAAAGAAGAGTAGACAGTTTTCAGACCGACAGGAAAATGTACAGCGGTGTATTTTCCCAACATCTGAAAACACTGTATAAAGATCTTACAGAGGATATTTTTACGGCCAATTGGGATAATGTACTGTATTTTCACAAAAAATATGCACAGGAATTTTACAGGACAGATGCTGATGAAGCACTGCTGAAATCCGGAAATTTTCCAGCCTACCAATACAGAGATTATTCCATTGAAAGAAAGTTATTGGGAAGATTGAATATACAGGGATTTAAAGTCCGCTTTGTCTGTGGTTACCTTATAGGGACCCATGAATATGAGCTTTTTAAAATCTTTCAGTCTGATGATCATTTTATTTTCAGTGTAGACGAGAAAAAACTGTATCTTTTTGACAAAGAACTGGATAAGCTGGATGCTTCTGAAAATCAGTCCAATCAGGGAACGATCATTGATCAGCTGAAAAGGAAAAACGAACAGTTGGAAAACAGTATGAACGAAAGAAAACGTACGTTACCACCTGAAGTGCAGGGAGTACTTAAAGATTATATCCTGAATCTGGAAAATATAGATATTATGAGCAAAATATTTGATTTTGACGAAGAAACGAATATTCTGCGGGCAATGCTTAATTTGAATTTGAATAATCAATAAAACGAAATTTGAAAAACTAAAGAAGACAAAAAGTTTTCTTCGCAAAATATAAATAACAACTAAACATAAAAAGATGGCTATTAACTTACAAAAAGGTCAGAGAATTAACCTTAAAAAAGAAAACGGAGCTGAGCTTTCTCAGGCTTGTGTAGGAATCAACTGGGGAGCAATTGAAAAAAAAGGATTTTTCGGAACTAAAAAAGAAGCAGTAGACTTAGATGGAAGCTGTATTTTATATGATTCAAACAAAAATGTTACAGAAGTAATCTATTTTGGAAATCTGAAATCCAAAAACGGATCGGTAAGACACAGTGGAGATGACCTTACCGGTGATGTAGATGGAGATGATGGTTTGGATAACGAAGTAATCACAGTAGATTTCAGCCAGCTGGAACCAAATGTAGAGCATGTTGCTATGGTTCTGAATAGCTATAAAGGCCAGGATTTCGGAACGATTCCTTTTGCATCTATCCGTATTTATGAAGGATCACCTACTAATGTAAGAGAAGTCTTTGCTAAATATGATATTGCCAATGATGCTTCTTTCAGAGGGCATGTTGCTATGGTAATGGGGGTGTTCTATAAGAGAAACGGGGAATGGAAATTCAATGCTGTTGGAGATCCTACCGCAGATAGAAAGCTGGAGCAGACGATTCAGACTGTACAGATGAATTACTTATAATTAATTGTAAATCAAACGATCAATAAAATAGCAATATTTGTACTCTGTGCACTTATTGCTTTTATCATATAATAACATTACTCAAGTGGAAAAACATCAAAGTATTTTAGATCTGCACCCTGGCTTGGTGTGGGGATTTGCGATAACAGTAGTTATCATGCTGCTCCTCGATTTGGGAGTTTTCAACAAAAAAAGCCACGAAGTATCTTCTAAGGAAGCTACCATCTGGTCTATCGTATGGATTTCAATTTCTATGATATTCTCAGGAGTTGTTTATTGGGCCTTCAACACAGATGGATCACCTGAAAGTCATGCGCTGGCAATAGAAAAATTTTCACAGTATCAGGCAGCTTATTGGATTGAAAAGGCTCTCTCTGTAGACAACCTGTTCGTATTTATTCTTGTGTTCGGATTCTTTAAGGTTCCAAAGTACCTTCATCATAAAGTACTTTTCTGGGGGATCATTGGTGCCTTGATCTTCAGAGCGATATTTATCTTTGCCGGAGTAGGGCTTATTAACCTGACTTATCTTCCTGAAATGAACATTTTCGGAGAACCTGTAAAAATAAACATAGTAATGGCCTTGTTCGGATTGTTCCTTGTGTATGCCGGGATCAAGTCATGGGGAGGCGGTGACGATGATGAAGATGAGGATTACAGTAATACAGCCGGTGCAAAATTGATAAAAAGTTTCTGGAAAGTTTCTGATAACTATGATGGGGATAAGTTCTTCACACTTCAGAACGGAATCAAAATGGCAACACCTCTTTTAGTAGTGGTTGGGGTTATTGAGTTTACAGACGTTTTATTCGCAGTAGACTCCATTCCTGCTATCTTTGCAATCTCAGATGACCCGTTTATCCTTTATACATCCAATATCTTTGCTATTTTGGGACTTAGGTCATTATACTTCCTGTTGGCAAACTTTATTCATATGTTCAGTAAACTTCCATATGGTTTAGCAATTATCCTTTCATTCATTGGAGTTAAAATGCTTATTGCGCCATGGATTCATATCTCATCTCCGGTTTCGTTAGGAATCGTAGGAGGAGTATTGGTCATCTCAGTTCTTTTATCTGTTATGTTTCCTGAAAAAGAAGACGATAAAAAAGACGAATTAGAAGAAAAATAAAAGTATCGAAAATATACAGAATAGCCTCTGGGAGTTTAATCCCGGAGGTTTTTTTATGGCTAAAAGCCGGAAGAGGAAAATTATTTTAGGTGATGACGTAATTATCTTTCCTCTTAAAGCATCTTTTTGTCTTTTCCAGCTGCTAACATCTGAGCAGTTCAGGTTGCTTTCCCATGAAGAAGCTTATTGATTTTTCTCCTCGTCTGTACAGAAACCCTGTAAGCTTCATCACGCAGCTTCTGTATCTTGCCAACAGGCTGAAAAAAGATCTTGCTTTCAAATGGGTTGAATGAAAGAAGCTCATTCGTACAGTTACGTGAATCCAGTAACGAATCTTTATTGATTTTTACCTCCCCAATCTTGATAAATGGCGAATTCTTCCATTCTACATTGAGCTTATTGATGGGTTGATTCTTCAGATCATAGCAGATCTGGATCAAGACATCTGCGGTAAAATCATTAGATTGAAAATAGTCTTTAAGAGAATCTTTTATCTTTTGTTTTTTGCCGGTATTCTTGTCTACAGATTGAGGGCATAACTTTATTTTGATGATCTGTTCACCCAGCCGGTAAGCGCCTACAGAATAATAATTAAAAGAAAGAATAAAATCATTTCTTTTACCAATCCATTTTATAATATTAAGGATAAAATCAAAAGTGAAAAAAGAAGGCATCATCTTGAGAACCTGAATCAGCATAGGAAATAAACTGCTCCATTTTTTGATATAAAACTTATTGACAGCGGTAAACAGTTTCAAAAAAGTAGAAACCGTATTCACTGGAAACAAAGGAAAGTTGACTAATGGATAATTGGCAAGTAATCCTCCGTTTTCATCTTTGATCTGTACCGCAAAACCATAAGCAGGAATATCTTTTTTAGAGTTTTTAATTTTCAGCCGGGCATTGGATAACCTTACTGTAAGGTCAAACTTTTCCCTGTCGAAAAAAGGCTGAAGTGATTCCGGAATATTCGGATCAATCCAGAAGGTTCCTTTTGCCGTTGCATAGGTCTTTGCATGGGCATTTCGGGTTGCATAGTTGACATCGCTTATGGAAGAAGACTGTTCAACAAAATCTGCAATCGTTTTCTTTGTGATTTCCAGAAGTTTTTTTTCCTCTTCATTCAGCTCGTCAAACTGCTTATTATATTTTAATGGATTTGGCATTTAGTTTTTAAATTCAATTATAACACCAAGTTTTTGAATCTGTGTTAATTCAGTATTAAAAATATTTGAATTTTAATAGCAGTGATGGGAGAAGCAGGTTTATAAGAGCTCATGAAATTGTTGGTTTTTTATGAATAGAATGTTTTAAGTATTTGTATTTTAATACTTTATTTATTGCGTTGAAAAAGCGGACATCATGATAAGTGAATCACTTCGGAAGACCTGAAAACTGAATAGTGTAGTATCTCAATTTTTTAATCTTCGTTTCCCGGCGCTGTTTTCCATTCCCAAAAAGCCTTATCTTTGCAAAAAAATATAATATGGGAGTAGCAGATATGTTATTTAAACGTAAAAAAGAATTGGCAGAAAAGAACCTGAATGACGGTAAAGAATATATGGAAGAGTATGGTAAGAGAGAGAGCGTTGTGCAATTACCAAGCGGCTTACAATATGAAATTATCACAGAAGGAGAAGGAGCAAAGCCAGGACCTAAGTCTACGGTGAAATGCCATTATCACGGAACGACCATTTCTGGTAAAATTTTCGACAGTTCAGTAAAAAGAGGTACGCCTGCATCTTTTCCTCTAAACAGAGTGATTTCAGGATGGACAGAAGCATTACAGCTTATGTCAGTTGGAAGTAAATGGAGACTGATCATTCCTCCGCATTTAGCATATGGAGACCAGGAAATCAGCAAAGAAATCGGGCCAAACAGTACATTGGTTTTTGAAGTTGAATTATTGGGCATCAAATAAGCCTGCTTAAAAATAGATTAAAAATTGACCTGAATTCAGGTCAATTTTTTTATTTGTATTATATTCGTATAGGTGAATTATGAATCAGATGGAGTACCATTTCATACCTCAGCTATTCTTTTCCACCTGTCAACCCTGCACAAAATATGACTGAATGAAAAAACTGGTTTACCTTTTTGCTGTTTTTAGCCTATTAGCTTCTTGTGTTTCCAAGAAAAATCAGGCTATTAAACAAAATATTCTTACCCTGAAAGATAGTTACTGCAAGGCACCTTTTAAGTATAATTACAATAATAAAGTACCTTCCCACAATTCCGATTCTATTTTAACGGCAAATAAAGACCTTAAAATCATGTTTTCTGACCAAAGTATTTTGATTCTGAATGCTTTGAATAATCTGGACGAAGTACATAAAATTATTGAGCTGAAAAAAGACTCATCATTGGCCTCACAGGTGAAGATTTTGCAGCTTAAAACGAAAATCAACAGCAGAGTTACGATTGCCTTAACAGAGCTTGATGCAGTAGCTGCAGAATTTGACTGTGAAGGTGAAAGAGTAGCACAAATAGGCAACTATGTAGATAACCTGAATTCCTCCAGAAATAATAAGCTGATTTTGTATTCCATTATTACAGGAGCAGCATCGTCTATTGCAGGAGGTATTGTAGGCAGCAACGGCTGGGATAATGCAATAGGTATCGGTGGAGGTATTTTAGGGGCAGGATTTGGATTGGCAACCCTCAACCCGAAAGGTAAAAAGGTGGAATTTATTCACCAAAGGAACCTGTTGAGAGATATCTGGAAGGAAAAACTGGAATCACCCAACTTTCCGCCCTTTATCTGGTATATGTATACAGAGAAAAAATTTTCCAACAAAGAAGAGCATTCTATTATTGGAAATATGAAAACAAGATGGCTTCACTATCAGTTTGATGATAATAAAACGACAGCAGATAAATCGGTAATCTTCAGTGATGGCGGATATTACAGAGCAGATGATCTTCACAACCGGGCGGCCATGCTCAATCAGATGCAATCTGCAACCCGTACTATTAATCAGAATATCAATTATTTACTGCTGGATCTGGACAAATTAATTCTTTAAGAAAAAATTAACTGTAATAAAATTTGTTACATTTGAAAAAATGCTTACCTTTGTCCTGTAATTATAATGAACAATACAAGATTTGCTACGGCAGTACATATTATGACCTTATTGGCAAAAAGTCCTCAGGAGTGGCTTACTTCTGAATGGGTGGCGGGCAGTATAAACGTAAACCCGGTGATTGTCCGAAAAGAAATGAGTGTATTAAGAGAAGCAGGCCTTATTATAAGCAGACAGGGAAAAGAAGGAGGAAGCCATCTGGCAAAAAATGCTGAAATGATTACCATTTCTGAAATTTATAAAGCAGTGAAAAATACAGAAGTATTAGGAAAGAAAAATCAGAATCCTAATCCTGACTGTAGTGTAGGAAGAGAAATCAATAGTCATTTAAATACATTATTTGAAGAAACAGATCAATTGGTAGTTAATTTTTTAGGAGATAAGTCATTACAGGAATTTGTTGACCAGTTCGACTAAAATTTTTTAACTATAAATGTAACAAAATTTATTACAATTTAATTTAAAAATAAAACATTATGAAAAAAGTAGCAGTAATCGGTGCAACCGGATTTGTAGGATCACAGATCGTCAATGAATTAGCAAACAGAGGATACGCTGTAGAAGCTTTGGTAAGAGATGCGTCTAAAGTAAAAACACAGGACAATGTAACAGCAAAAAGTGTTGATGTAAACAATGTAAGCGAACTGGCTGAAGCATTAAAAGGAACTGATGCAGTAATCAGTGCGTTTAACGCAGGTTGGACGAATCCTAATCTTTACAACGACTTTTTAAACGGTTCTGAGAATATTCAAAAAGCAGTAGAAGGGGCGGGTGTAAAAAGACTTATCGTAGTAGGAGGGGCAGGAAGCCTTTACACACCGGATAACGTACAGATTGTAGATACGCCGGATTTCCCGGATGCTTACAAACCAGGGGCAACAGCAGCAAGAGATTATTTGAACAAGATTAAAGAAAATAAAACGCTTGACTGGACTTTCTTCAGCCCTGCAGTAGAAATGAACCAGGCGAATGTAGGAGAAAGAACAGGAAAATACAGAACTTCATTAGAAACTCCTGTATTTGATGAAAATGGAAGAAGCCGTCTTTCTGTAGAAGATGTAGCAGTAGTTCTGGTTGATGAATTAGAGCAGAACAACCACATCCGTGAACGTTTTACTGCTGCTTACTAATCTAAAAGAACAAGAATGTTAAAAAAGAAATTATTATCATTGACTTCCTTATTAGGCTTTATGAGTCTCTTATTGGCAGGAAACTTAAAAGTAAAAGTCTATAATCCGGGGGCAAAGGCTATTTTCGCCGTGACTTCAACCATCATTTACGGAGAGAAAGATGCTGTACTTATTGATGCCCAGTTCCAGAAACAGTATGCAGAACAGCTGGTTAAAGAAATAAAAGCTACAGGTAAAAATCTTAAGACTGTTTTTATTTCTCACAGCGATCCGGATTTCTATTTTGGGCTGGATGTGATCAGGAAAGCTTTTCCCGGTGCAAAGATTATTTCTACAGCACAGACCGCTTATCTGATATCCGCTTCAAAGGATGATAAAATGGCTGTATGGAAACCGCAGTTAAAAGCGGATGCTCCTTCGGAAATAATTGTTCCTGAAGCTGTCTCAGCCATTCCCGATCTTGAAGGAAATAAAATTGAGATTATCCGGAACGCTGAAGATCCTGCACACAGTTTTCTTTGGATACCATCCATTAAAACCATAGCAGGCGGAATTTCAGTATCTACAGATTCTCATCTTTGGATGGCAGATACGCAGAACATAAAAGCCATTGACCAATGGATCGGACAGATAGACGCAATGAAGTCCCTGAGCCCTCAGCAGGTGGTTCCTTCTCATTTTACAAAACAGTCTCTGTCTCCTCAATCTCTTGATTTTGTTAAAAGCTATCTTGAAAACTATAAAAAAGCGGTAACTGACAATAAAACAACGTCTTCTATTGTTGATTTTATGGTTAAAAAATATCCTGACCTTCCCGGAAAAGATGAGCTTGGAATGGGAGTGAAAGTATTTTTAGGAGAAATGGAATGGGATTTAAAATCACCATATCCTGCCATCGGCAAAAAGGTAGAAGCTGATTTTGGAACGGTAAAATTTCTGCTGGATTTTAAAGATAACCAAACAATGACCTTTACGGGAATAGCAGGAAGTTCAAAAAATAACACAGATACTGTAAAATATACTGCAGTAGAAGTAGCAAAGAATGTTTTTATGGTGTACTGGCATGAACCTAAACTGAATTCCAATATTACTGAAATTCAGGATTACAACAAAAATATAGTGTATTCTAATATTGCTCAGCCTGACGGATCATTGATGCATCTGAAAGGAACATTAAGCATTCAGAAATAAATATATGATTGTTTAAAAATAAAAGACTACCGCTTAAAACGGTAGTCTTTTATTTTTAAACAGTTGTCTAGTCCTGAAGATAAGTTTAAAGTGATTATAGATTCATAAACAATCTCGGATTGACCGGAGTATTGTTCTTGTGTACTTCATAATGAAGATGAGGTCCCGTAGAACGTCCGGAATTTCCTGATTTGGCAATTACCTGACCTACTTTTACTTTATCATTTACTTTAGAAACAAGTTGAGACAGATGCCCATAAAGGGTAGCCAGTCCGTTTCCGTGAGAGACAATTACACAATTTCCATAACCGCCTTTCTGCCCGGAGAAAATAATTGTTCCCGCAGCAGCAGCTTTTACATCAGAGCCGAAAGGAACGGCAATGTCCAGCCCTTTATGAAACTGCATCTGGTCTGCTTCAGCAGGTGGATTATTCTTCTCAGCAGCGGCTGTTTTATTTGTGCCGTTTACAGCGACAGTTTTAGAAGCAGGAGTTGTAGTGGCAGGTGCTGTGGCAACCGGTGCTGCTTTTGGTGTAACCATTACTTTTACCTCCCTTTTGTTGCCATAGCTGTCAGTAAGTTCTATGATTTTTTCCACAGGTTCAGCTTTCACTTCAGGTTTTGGAGCAGCAGCAGCGATTGGTTTAGATTCTGTTGCTATACCAGTTTTTACCGATGCATAAACAGTTTTGAACGGGATAGGATTTTTTCTTACTCCGAAATTAGATGAAATATATCCATCAGTAGGCATTCCCAATGGAACCTGCATCAGTCTTTGCTGAAGGTCCATCAGATATTGGCTGTACCGGTTGGCTTGTTTGGAAAGATAAATAGAATTTGAAATACTGTCCTGATTGAGCATCATCAGTTTTTCATTGGTAATATCCTTAGATTTAAGGAAAGAATTCAGCTGGCCTACGGTTTGATCCACCAAGGTGAGATCGGTTTTCATTTTTAAATAATCTACACTGTCTTTTTCAGTGTTTATTTTTACAAGATTCACCTCGTAGGTTTTGTCATCTCTTTCAGAAAAGAGCTTTGCAATAAATACACTTTGTGCAAAAACTACCAGCAAAAGTCCTCCCAGTAGAATATTTACGTTCTTCTTGCTGTTTAGAAATTTTTTCATATTTCTTCTCTTAGTAAATTTTAAAACGGTTTTAGCACTGCAAATTTAATTAAAAATAAGTATTGTGAGTTATTCTTAACAAAAGTTTAGTTTTTTCTGTATCTAACGTGAAATTAAGTCTTTAATTGTGCGGAAGCGTTAATTTTTTCAGAATATGGATTTTATCATGCTTTCAGTTCTCCAGTTAAATCTTTGTTTAATATCTTTGCAGTTCACATTCCAATTATGGCTAAAAAGAAAACAATTTCAGAATCTTCCAATCCGAAAAAGACTAAAAAGGATGTTTCTGTAGGAGTAGTAGGAAGCGGAAGTTTTGCAACCGCTATCGTAAAAATGTTGGTTGAAAACTGTAAAGTAGTACACTGGTGTGTAAGAAGTGAGTTTGTAAAAGGAGCGATTGAGCTTCGCGGACATAACCCTACTTATCTTACTGCTGCTCATTTTAACCTTAAAAGTTTAAAGCTGACAACAGATATCAATGAACTGGTGTCTGCCTGTGATGTAATTGTTTTAGCAACGCCATCCATTTACCTTTCCGATACACTGGATAAGATGAGCTGTGATTACTCAGATAAAATCTTTGTTTCAGCAATTAAAGGGATTATTCCTAAAGTAAATGATGTGGTAGCCCATTACCTACGTGATGAATTTAAAATCGGCTTCAGAAATCAGGCTGTAATTGCCGGACCGTGTCATGCAGAAGAAGTAGCGATGGAAAGACTTTCTTATCTTACAATAGCAGCTGCGGAAGAAGAGACGGCAGAAAAGCTGGAAGGAATTTTCAGTTCAGACTTTATTAAAGTTCATACAAGTAAAGATGTCCTGGGGAATGAGTACAGTGCAATTCTTAAAAATATCTTTGCAATTGGAGCTGGGATAGCAAGTGGGCTGGGGTATGGAGATAACTTTACTGCAGTTTTTGTTTCCAATGCGATCCGTGAAATGGAAATATTCCTGGAAGCTATTTATGAAGCCCCTAGGGATGTGAATGAAAGTGCTTATTTAGGTGACCTTCTGGTAACCGCTTATTCCCTTTTCTCAAGAAACAGAAACCTGGGGAACCTTATTGGAAAAGGATATACCGTAAAATCTGCGATCCAGTCTATGAATATGGTAGCAGAGGGATATTACGCTGCCAACTCAATTTATCAGACTGCAAAACAGAAGAATCTTAAATTACCGATTGTTGATACCGTATATGCGATTCTTTATGAAGGAAAAAGTGCTGAGAAGCAGTTTAAAAAGTTAACTGCAAAATTGAACTAAAAAGATAGGAGCTTTAATCTCTTAGTCTTCTTATAATAATGATAAAAGGCTGTCTCACATTGAGATAGCCTTTTATCATTAAACACAAGTTGAGTGCTTTGATTATTTTTATTGACTCATTTTGGTGATGACCAGAGCCAGTGAAGATCTTACATTCAGATTACTTGCTGTAAAACCATTTCCTGTATCAAATTCAAACTTCTGGCGGATATTGGTAGGAGCAGTCAATGTAAGAAAATAACTTCCCTGAAAAAAAGTAAAAGAACTTGAAAGCTGACACATTCTGTTCGTTTCTGTGATCGTTGAGCCTGTTGCAGAATTAACAAGGTAAGACCTTGTACAGGTGAAATTTTGAGAAAGGTATTGTGTATTAGCCGTTCCGTTATTGTTATTTCCATTACTGGAATCTACAGAATATCGTACAATGTAGGTTCCTGCCGGTAAGGTAATAGTAGAAGTATCTGTACCCAGGGATGCTCCTGTAATCTTATTGGAAGTTACAGTGAAGCTTGTCAAAGTATTATTAGTACTCCCGGTAGGAATCAAAATCCCCGAATTAATGATCAGGGACATTATTTGTGGCTCAGAACCTGAAAGAATAGTACGCTGCCACTGATTACGGATCCATACATAATACCCTTTAGTATAGGTAGATGCCCCACCTTTGTTATAGATAATTAATCCATCTGCAGGATTCGCAACAGGTGTAGATGTACTGTTGAGTACAACGAGGTCAAACTGAGGAAAAAGCACTCCTCTGTTAGAAGAGTTAATATCCAGAACACTGCTGGGGTTTGGTGTGCTTGTATTAATACCAACCTGTGCTTTTATGGATGCACCAAACAGAATAGCAGTTATACAAACAATATACATATATGTTTTCATTGTAAAATGGATTATTGGTTAAGAGCTGATCTTTGAATGTCGACTTTGGTGTTGGTTACAATGATTTCCCCATTGTTGGGAGAAATGCCCCCCGCACCTGATTGATAGGTTCCTCCTGCATCATGAGCAATGGAAGGAACCAAAGAAATAGGAGTTGTAGAAGTCACTACAAAAGAAAAGCTCAGATTAAGCGTATGAGTCTTGTTAGTGGCTATAGACTGTGCGTTGATGCTGATGGTCTTACCATACTGTGTTCCACTTACAGGATCTACAAGCCTTACCAGATACTGATGAAGGTGAACGGGAGTACCTCCAATTCCTGCAGTTGTACTTTCAAGCGCTGTTTTTATATTCAGGCATACATTCACCAGATAGCCGCTGTCTCCCGGAAGTGTAATAGCTCCCGTCGCATTATTATAAGAGGCTCCAATATCATTAGAGACCACTGTGAAAGCAGCATCCGTAAAGTTTTTATAAGTTCCGTTTGCTAAATTACCTAATATTGAATAATCTGCTGTTCGTTGAAGGATCATATAACTCGCCAGATTGTAAGTATCTGCCAGCTGAGTCCACTTATTGTTTTTCCAGAGATAAAGTCCGGGACTTATTGAATTTCCCTTATTATATACTACAAGCCCTTCTGCAGGATTGTTTACAGGTGAGGTATTACTTAATATATCCACAATGTCTACTCTTGGAAGAAGAACTCCTTTGTTGCTGTTTTGGGATACATCCAGCACAGCAGAGGGAATAATAGATGTTTTCCCTATAGCTACTTGTGCATATATGATCTGAGCTATCATTAATAATAGCAGGATATAACTTTTTTTCATGTGTGATTGTTTTTTAAAGTTGGGATATTTTTATATAAGATCCGGTAGGAATTACATTCACAAGATCATAGAATGTACTGTTTTGCATCCTGCCTAAGCGTAATCTCAGTCCACCTATAATATTGGCACTGGTATTAGAAGGGACACTGTAATAGTAAGACCAGGTGGCCAGATGATTGGTATTGACCTTAGATACAATAGGAACTTCTTTTCTTGTGTTAGCTCCTGCTGTAAATGTATTTGTAGAGTTGTTATAAGTGTCGTTGGTAAAATCTATAAAATAGCCCATGAGGTAATAGCTGCTTCCTGTCAGAGGTGCTGTTCCTCCCTGCCCGGGTGGACTTTCCTGAGGGGAGTTTAAATTAAGATTTACCTCTACCAGATAATTTCCCTGCGGAAGGACGAGAGAATAACCGCCTAAAGAAGTATTCTGAACGACCTTAAAACCATTAATGTTTGATACCCCTGAAATTGCCGGACGGTTTACCAGTAATAAAGTATTGGCTCCTGCCACTGCATTATCAAGAGCAGATAAAGATCCTGTAAAGTCCAGATATGCTACCTTAGGGGTATTTTCAGCATCAATTGTACTTTGCCACTGATTCGTTGTGCCATTGAAGAAGTGGAGCGCTTTGTTATTACTGTTAGCCCCTCCATTATAACCGATGAGCCCATTGGCTGGGGATGACACCGGTGTAGTGGTACTGTTCAGATTGGCAATGTTCAGATTAGGAAACAGAAGACCTTTATTCCCTCCGGATATAATTACCGTGGGAGTTGTGGTATAGCCGCTTCCTCCATTGTTGAGGGTAATTCCGGTTACTGCTCCATTGGTGATCACGGCAGTTGCCCGCGCTTTAAAACCACCGTTGACAATAGATTCTCCGTCATAGAAATTGACTGTTGGCGGAGTAGTGTAGCCGCTTCCTCCATTAGTGATGGTAATTCCCGTAACTGCCCCTCCTGATATGGTGGCGGTAGCTGCAGCTGAAACTCCATTAAAATTTTCGATGTGCAGAATAGCACTCTGGTCCGGATTGGACGTGTTGATTCCTACACTTCCGCTTTGGGCTAACGCCACTGTCGCGAAAAATGTACTAACAAAGTTAATAATTTTCATCTTTAATATGTTTACGAAATAATTTTAATCAAATACCTGCTTTAATATGTATTAATTTAATTGAAAGGTACGTAAAGAAAATTTGTTTTTTATGTTTTGTTTGTAGAATTATATCTATAAAATTACGTATTTATCAATTAAAAGTGAAATTGAGTAGTTATTATGTAATACTTTTTCACTTTATGTTGATAAAATATATTGGTGTAAATAGTTATGGTTAAAGTGTTTTAAGTTGTGAACTTAAATTAACTTAAAAAACTATAAAATATAAAGACTGAGACGGATTTTAATTAGTTACCAGATAGTGAATTAAAATTTAAGTTAATTTTAATATTTTGATGAAAATTTTTTGTAATAATAGGGTATTATCAATCATTTCAATGAAACTTAATTGATAATTTCCATGATTTTTTGTTGCCTGCTAAAGAAGTGTTTTTTCATCGAAAATTAACGTGTTAAAATCGTTAAACGCGTTCTTCTTTTTAAAACTTTTCCCGAAATTTGAAGTAAAATTTTAAAATTATGTCACAATCGCTTACAAGCAGAACACCGAAACCTAAATACGACGTTGTACTGATAGGAGGCGGAATCATGAGCGCCACTTTAGCAACGCTGCTTCATGAATTTGATCCTAATCTAGAAATCGCAATCTTCGAAAGACTTGGAAGATTTGCCAAAGAAAGTACAGCAGCATGGAACAACGCCGGAACAGGCCACTCCGCTTTTTGTGAGCTAAACTATACTCCTGAAAAACCAGACGGAACAATTGATATCAAAAAAGCAGAAAGCATTGCTGAGCAGTTTGAAATTTCAAAACAATTCTGGTCTTATCTGATATCTAAAGGATATATTCAGGAGCCTAAAGATTTTATCAACTCATGCCCTCATATGAGTCTTGTATTTGGTGAAAAAGACGCCGAATACCTTAGAAAGCGTCATGATAAAATGTCAGAGTCCGTTCTTTTCTCAGGGATGGAATTTTCTACAGATCATGAAAAACTGAGAGAATGGATTCCGCTGGTAATGAGCAAACGAAATGCTTCTGAAGTAATGGCCGCAACGAAGATGGATATGGGAACAGATGTGAACTTCGGAACGTTAACCAGAAAGATGGGAAGACACCTGCTTGAAGATTCTAATGTAGAAGTCTTTCTATATCACGAAGTAAAAGACATCAGCCCAAGAGAAAACGGAAAGTGGGAAATGAAGGTTAAAGACAGAATTCACAGCCACAAACAGGAAGTGGTTGCAGATTTTGTATTTATTGGGGCAGGAGGATATGCACTTCCGCTGCTGGACAGCTCTGATATCAAAGAAAGTGAAGGATATGGAGGATTCCCCGTTTCCGGGCAGTGGCTGGTAACTCATAATCAGGAATTGGTACAAAAACATCAGGCTAAAGTATATACGCAGGCAACAGTAGATGCACCGCCAATGTCTGTTCCTCACCTTGACCTTAGAGTTATTGATGGTGAGAAAGCTCTCCTTTTCGGACCTTTTGCAGGATTCTCTACGAAATTTCTGAAAGAAGGAAGCTATCTGGACCTTCCGGATAGTGTAAATACTAAAAATTTAAAATCACTCTTTGGAGCCTGGTGGCATAACCTTCCTCTGACTAAGTATCTTATCCAGCAGGTAGCAATGACCAAGTCTCAGAGAATGCAGCATTTAAGGGAATTTATCAAAGATGCCAAAGAAGAAGATTGGGAATTGAAGGTAGCCGGACAGAGAGTTCAGATCATTAAAAAAGATGATAAAGAAGGCGGTAAACTGGAATTCGGAACCGAGGTTGTTGTGAACAAGTCGGGGACAATTGCTTCATTGCTGGGAGCTTCACCAGGAGCATCTACAGCAGTATATGCGATGTTGAATGTTCTTGAAAAATGTTTCCCTGAGAAACTTGAAGGAGAATGGAAAGAAAAATTACTTCAAATGGTACCATCTTACGGAAAGAAATTGGCAGAACATCCTGAGCTTACTGAAGAAGTAAGGAAGTATACAAAAGAAAAATTAGAATTAGAATATTAACATCTGTGATGGGCAGCAGGTAATCATTACGTTACCCGCTGCCCATTATTTATTACTTATGAAACCGTGGAAGAAGTAGTTGTAAAGCCAGTCATTGCAAAAGAACTCCTGGAGTCTCTTAAAACCAAAGCAGGAGAAGAGAAGCAGGTAATTGTACACTGCTGCTTTCCCGCATCCCCATTTTTGGGAAATCTCATCAGAATCTGGCATTCAACCTATCTGTTTGATAATCAGTCTGAACATAGGAGTAAACTGATTCATGCTGAGAATATTTCAATTTCTCCTTACTGGACGGCTGTTCCTTTTATGAAGGATTTTTGGTTTACCCTGATATTCTCCGGACTTCCTAAAGACTGTAAAAGCTTTGATCTCAAAGAAGTTATCCCGGAAGAAGGCGGTTTCTTTGTAGAATCTATTAAACGGAATTCCTCCGATGTTTATCGGGTGAAAATATCAGAATCCTATTAGTATGAAGCTAAGAGAGGACAAATTAGCGAGCATTATTCACTGGGCAGAAAATAACCCGGATATCCGTGCTGTGCTTTTAACCAGTTCATTGGTTAATCCTTATGCTCCTGTTGATGATCTTAGCGATCTTGATATAGAACTGGTCTTTATAGACAGAAAAAAATATGAACTCAATAATGAATGGATTCACCTTTTTGGAGAACCGATTTCTATGATTGAGGAAGAAGATCATGTTTTTGATGGAAAACACGCCATGAAGATGGTCCTTTACACAGATCATGTAAAAGTTGATTTTAAACTTTATCAGATCTCAGAATTTATTGAGGAAGTAAAAGCTGATCAGCTTCCTGAAGACTGGGACCTTGGTTATAAAGTTTTGATAGATAAAGATGGTCTTGCAAAAGAACTGAAATCTCCAACTTATCAGCATATCATGATTCAGAAACCAACTGAGGAGAAGTTCCGGCAGCTCATCAATGATTTTTGGTGGGATACAACATATGTGGCAAAATGCCTGAAACGCGGAGATATTTTTTATGCCAAATTTATGTCTGAAGATATCCTGAGGACAGATTATCTTGTCCCCTTAATTGAATGGTATATTGCGGCTGCCTATGACTGGAATATGATTACCACCAATAAACACGGCAGACTTTTCAAAAAATATCTGTCTGCTGATCTGTGGAATAGAGTAGAAGCTACTTTTTCAGGAAGTGATATTGAAGAAAACTGGATCGCTCTATTCGCATTTGCAGATCTTGTAAACTCCTTAGGAGCTTCTTTGGCTGATCAGCTTCATTTCTCTTATCCGCATAAAATGGAAAAAGACATACGGAACTATCTGATGGAAGTAAAGTCTATATCTTAATTTCAGGCAAACTCATCCTGCCTGATCAGATTTTCAATACAGTATTCTGCAATAGCAGTAATGGTCATGAATGGGTTAACACCAATAGTTCCGGGAATCAGAGATCCATCCAGTACATACAGGTTTTCATGATTTTTTAGCTTTCCAAATTCGTTGGTAGCTTCACCCAATACACAGCCTCCAAGTGGATGATAACAGATATCTGCTCCAAAACCGTTGTTGAACAGAAGGTGACTTCTGGTTCCGCCATTGGCTTTATTCATTTTTCGGATAAAATATTTAGCATTCTCCTTCATTGGGGCAGTATTACTCTCGTTCCAGTCCAATTTCAGCGTTTGTTTTACTTTATCATAAGTAACTTCTCCTTTTTTATCAACCCTGTTGATTAATAAATACAGAGCTGTAGCTACGTCCATTCCCATAGGCAAAGGAGCAATTTCCGTGAAGAATGGATGCTCCTTATCATCCCAGTTATCTATTCCTCCCACCGGAATAGTAGATTGTTTTGAGCCTGTACCTCCTGATAAAGGTTTCACCCAGTTTCTTCCGGTCATAAAATTTCCGTTATTGCCCCAGTTTTTTCCCACCTTATCATGAACAGGAAAGTCGTTTACCGCATTAGACTGTAAAAGAAGCTGTAAAGTTCCCATTGTTCCGGCTGCAAGAATAAGTTTTTGACAATTAAAGGTTTTATCAGCAATCACATTCCCTGAAGTATCAATCTGTTTTACGCTTAAACTATAACTGCTATCGTCATTAAGTTTAATATGATCAACACGGTGGAGATCCATGATTTCCAGATTTCCGGTTTCCAGCGCTTTTTTGAGGTAGGTTTTGTCCAGACTGTTTTTGCCATGGTTATTTCCGTAGATCACTTCTGTATTGAGGGCAGAACGGGGAACTTCATTCAGGAATTCTTTCTCCATATATTTGAAATCATAGACATTCGGAACTCTGATGGTTTTAAATCCGGCTTTATGGGCCTCTTCTTCTCCTACCCGTGTAAATTTGTAGTATGGACAATCTTTTAAAAACTGTTCATCAATGACATTTACCTTAAGTTCTTTATGTACCAAAGGAAAATAATGGCTGTAAAACTGATCAGCATCAAGATTGGGGAAAACTTCTTTGAAATAGCTCTCTTTGGGTGTTACAGCCATTCCACCATTCACCAGTGAGCCGCCACCGACTCCTCTTCCCAGCCAGATATTGATGTGATCAAAATCCAGACGGTCCAGTGCTCCGGTGAAAGGAGTCAGAGGAAAGATATTCATAAACGGAGCAATAGACTTTTTCTTCAGCCAGGCAGAACTTTTCCCGGGTTTAAGAAGGTTGGAGAACGGAATGCCTGATTTTTCCCAGTTGAGACCCATTTCAAGCATCACGACTTTTTTTCCGGCTTCACACAAACGCAATGCTGATACAGATCCTCCATATCCACTGCCAATAATAATGATAGGAGCATCTGTGATACTTTTATGTTTTCCGGCAACAGAATCTGCCGCCTGAAATAAATTAGAATGAAGAAAATAAAAACCGGATATCGCCAAAGCACTTGTCTTAATGAATTTCTTTCTGTCCATGTGCTTTAATTCTCAAAAAGTATGCTAGATAAAGAGGTGGATATTTTATTTAAAACAGATTGTGCATTTTTATTACAATTTTAACTTTTTTTGGAATGAAAATTCATAGTTTTACTTATAATTTAAAATTCATGAAAAGATATATAGTACTCTTTTTAATCCTTCCATTATGGGCTTTCTGTCAAAAAACAATATCAAACGAAGAGAAAGATATTCAGAAATTTCAGAAGGAACTTAATGCAGAATACCTTAATCCAAAAGAGACCCCATTAAGGGGTGATAACTTTAAAAATTTTAAAGAGCATCCTTTTTTTCCTATAAATATGAAATACAGAGTGACAGCAAAATTTGTAAAATCAAAGGATACAAAACCTTTTGAACTTCCTACTTCTTCAGGGAAAACAAAATCTTATCAGGAATACGGAAAAGCTACATTTACCCTGGATGGAAAGCCTTACACTGTAACTTTATATCAAAGTCTGGCTTTGATTAAACAAAAGAAATACAAAGACGATCTTTTTCTGCCTTTTCGTGATGCAACCAATGAAAAGGAAACATATGGCGGAGGAAAATATATGGATCTGAAGATTCCGAAAGGAAATACCATTGTGCTGGATTTTAACAAATCCTATCATCCCTATTGTGCTTATAATGCTTATGATTACAACTGTCCTATTGTACCGGAAGAAAATAAACTTCCTGTAGAAATCCGGGCCGGAGTAATGTATGAAGATATCTATCATCACTAGTTATGATTACGTTGGATTTTTTTAAACCGGAAGACCTTTCAGGAGTAAGCTATACTCTGGATGAGAACCAGCAGCGCTTCACAGCTACGGCTGAGCAGGCTTTACAAAATATTAAAGAAAGAACAGATTCGGATGCATTTCCAATTACTATTCTGGAAGATGGATTGCCTGTAGGTTTTTTCGTGCTTGACTTTGGAAAAGATAAATTTGAACTTACTGATAATGAAAACTCAGCTTTAATACGGTCACTATCCGTTAATCCCAAAATGCAGGGTAAAGGAATCGGAAAAAACGCCATGCTGAAGGTGGATGATTTTGTGAAGAAAAATTTCGAAAACTGTGATGAAGTCGTATTGGCGGTGAACCAGAAAAACAATTCTGCCTACCATATTTATCTTGCAGCAGGATATCTGTATGATGGGAAAACCAGAATAGGAAGAAGCGGACCTCAATATCTGATGTATAAAAAACTTTAATGAAATTTTAAAAATATAATCTTTCTTCTGCTGATTTCTTTCCATAACTTTGAGTAACATCAAATTCGAAATATGGAAATATCACTTCGTAATCAGGTAGCTATTGTTACAGGAGCATCCAGCGGGATAGGCTCCGGAATTGCAAAATCTTTAGCATCAGCAGGTGCTGTAGTTATTATAAACCATTCTTCAGAAAGATCTCTGGGAGAGGCACAGGCAGTATTAAAAGAGATTACCGATGCAGGAGGAAGCGGAATGACTTACCAGTGTGATGTTTCCAGCGAAGATGAGGTTGTTAAAATGTTCCGGGATGTAATTTCTGCATATCAGACCGTTGATATTCTGGTCAATAATGCAGGCATTCAGAAAGATGCTGAATTTACCAAAATGACACTGGATCAGTGGAATGCCGTAATCGGGGTTAATCTGACGGGGCAGTTTCTCTGTGCTAGAGAAGCGATCAAGGAGTTTCTGCGCCGGGGAATAGATCCATCACGTTCTATAGCCTGTGGAAAAATCATCCATATCAGTTCTGTACATGAGATCATTCCATGGGCAGGGCATGCGAACTATGCTTCAAGTAAAGGAGCGGTCAGAATGCTCATGCAGACTCTTGCTCAGGAGTATGGCGCCAATAAAATTCGGGTCAACTCTATTTGTCCGGGTGCTATTCAGACCCCAATTAATAAGGGGGCGTGGAGTACACCGGAAGCACTTGATTCACTTCTTAAACTTATCCCATACAACAGAATCGGACAGCCTGAGGATATTGGTAATATGGCCGCATTTCTGGCCAGTGATCTTGCAGATTATATCAGTGGGACCAGTATTTTCATTGACGGAGGAATGACTACGTTTGAAAGCTTTTCTACAGGAGGCTAGGAGAGCAGAAATTGAAAATGAAAAGGGTAAGATGAAATGGCTTAAAATTTTAGGAATTTTAGTCATTAATACCTGAATACATTTTGCAATTCTACAAATTACTACTAATCATAATTTATAATTCATAACTAATTGTTATCTGCTTATGTCAGAAAAAAATAGAATTTCAGATGTTTCATGGAAAAAATGGGGTCCCTATGTCAGCAACCGTGAATGGGGGCTTGTGCGGGAAGATTATAGTGAAAATGGAGATGCCTGGAATTACACCGGTCATGATACAGCAGAGGCCAAAACATACAGATGGGGTGAAGAAGGAATATGTGGGATTTGTGACGATCTTCAAAAACTGGTATTTTCAATAGGATTCTGGAACAAAAAAGATAAAATGATAAAGGAGCGTTTCTTTGGCCTTACCAATGGACAGGGAAACCACGGTGAAGATGTGAAGGAATATTTTTATTACCTGGATTCTACCCCTACCCATTCTTACATGAAAATGCTGTACAAATATCCCCAAAACAGCTTTCCTTACGAAGATCTCATAAAAATCAACGCAGAAAGAAGTAAAGATGAGCCTGAATATGAATTAATAGATACCGGAATTCTTGATAAGAATGAATACTTTGATATTTTTATTGAATATGCTAAAGAAGATCAGAATGATATTTTAATTAAAGTAACAATTGTTAACAAGTCAGACCATGAAACTTCTCTTATCCTATTGCCTGCAGTATGGTTCCGGAACACTTGGGACTGGGGGTATGATAACTATAAACCTAATCTGTACGGTGAGGAGGCAGATCATATTATAATAAATCATAAAGATCTTGAGATAAAAAACTTATATGCAAAACAGTCTTTAAAAGTTTTGTTTTGCGAAAATGAAACTAATAATGAGAGGCTTTATCATTCTTCCAATAAATCAGGATATTGTAAAGATGGGATTAATGATTTTGTGATAACAGGAAATTCTCAGTCTGTAAATCCCGGAAACGAAGGAACGAAAGCTTGCTTTTTTATTGATGAAGATTTTGAAGGTAAAGAATCCAAAATATTTGAATTCAGAATTTCAGATAAAGAATTAAAAGAACCTTTCGGTGATTTTGAAGCTATTTTTGAGTTGAGGCAAAAAGAAGCGGACGAGTTTTATGCTGAGGTTCAGAAAGGAATAGCATCTGAAGATGAAAAACTGATACAGAGACAGGCATTTGCCGGAATGCTTTGGAATAAAATGTTCTATCACTACAATGTTGAAAAATGGCTGAAAGGAGATCCCGCAGAGCTACGCCCTCCAAAATCGCGTAAAAGTATAAGGAACTATGACTGGAAACACCTCAATAATGAACATATTATTTCAATGCCGGACAAATGGGAATACCCATGGTATGCAACCTGGGATCTGGCATTTCATACCATAAGCTTCTCGTTGATTGATCCGGATTTTGCCAAACACCAGCTTAAGCTTTTCCTGCTTGAATGGTATATGCATCCCAATGGCCAGCTTCCTGCTTATGAATGGGATTTGAGTGATGTGAATCCACCGGTGCATGCATGGGCTGTTTTCAGAGTATTCAAAATTGATGAATATCTGAAAGATAAACCGGATCTTGAATTTCTGGAAAGTGCTTTTCAAAAGCTGCTCATGAATTTTACATGGTGGGTTAATAAAAAAGACAGCAATGGTAATAATATTTTCGAAGGAGGGTTTCTGGGGCTTGACAATATTGGCGTTTTTGACCGGAATATGACACTTCCGAATGGGGAACAGCTGGAACAGTCTGATGGTACCAGCTGGATGGCGATGTTTTCTCTGAATATGATGAGAATTGCTCTTGAACTGGCTCTGTACAATAATGTATATGAAGAAATGGCGATGAAATTTTTTGAACATTTCCTTGCTATAGCCTATTCACTGGATAATATGGGGGATGAAAATTTCAGCCTTTGGGATGAGGAAGATGAGTTCTTCTATGATGCCATTGTTTCCGGTGATTGTAGTCATATGTATTTAAGGATGAGAACTATCGTTGGATTGATACCGATGTTTGCCGTTGAGGTAATTGATGACGAAATGATCGAAAAACTGCCCAATTTTAAAAAGAGAATGAAATGGGTTCTTGACAATAGACCGGAACTTGCCTCACTTGTATCAAGATGGGAAGTGAAAGGGCAGGATTCAAAACACCTTTTATCATTATTGCGCGGACACCGTCTGAAAAGATTGTTGAAGAGGATGCTGAACCCTCAGGAGTTTTTAAGTGACTATGGAGTTCGTGCTTTATCCAAGGAATACGAGCATAATCCTTATACTTTAAATTTAAATGGTATAGATTACAGTGTGAAATATACCCCTGCGGAAAGCGATAGTGGTCTTTTTGGAGGAAACAGCAATTGGCGCGGACCTATCTGGTTTCCCATCAATTTTTTGATTATTGATAGCCTTCAGCGTTTTTTCTTCTACTATAGTCCGGATTTTTTGGTGGAATATCCTACGGGAAGTGGAAATTATTCAAATCTGGATGAGATTGCCGATTCTTTGAATAAAAGACTTGCCAGGATTTTTCTGAATGATGAAAACGGAAGAAGACCTGTAAACGGTCAATATGAAAGATTCCAAACTGATCCTGATTTTAAAGACTATATTTTATTCTATGAGTATTTCCATGGAGATAATGGACGTGGAGTAGGAGCTTCACACCAAACCGGCTGGACAGGGCTTATTGCAAAGATCCTCCAGCCAAGATTCTCTAAGAAAGAAATAGCCGAATCTGAGACCGAAATGCCGCAAGATATCGAAAAGAAAAAAGAATAGTCAAAAAAAAGTTCTTTTATTCAAATATCTGTTGGATAATTTCCAGTGAGGCAGGAGTTTTGAAGTCAGTGATGTGATAATGGTAATACACCAAAAGACTGTCAAGAAATTCCTTTCTCAAAGAGCTATGGATTTTGATGGTGTAAAAACTTTCTGCACAAAGGGCATTTTTCCATATTGTGGAAATTTCCTCATTGAAGAGCTGATGGGTTATAGTGAAAGAAAATGTGCCTGTTTCAGGATCTAAAAACGTTCCGTCTCCCAGTAGTGGAGCTACTCCCTGAATCTTTAAAATAACAAGTAAAAAAAGAAGATGGGCCTGATAATTTCTATTGATCAGTTCATCGATAAACTTATCAATACCATGATAAATTTGACTGTTTTTATTTTCGTATTTGAGGGTCTGGCTTAAAAAATCTGAAATAAAAAATATAACTGTATTGACCTTTATATCATTATAAATATCCGTGTTTTTTACCATCTCAAATTTTGAAACAGTGGGTATGCCATTACCTCTGACAGGGTTGATTGACAGATTGAGTTTATTCAGCGGTTGTAACAGGGCTTTCTTTTTATTTTTTTTGGTATAAATTCCTTTTAGAAAATAACTTTGAAAACCCTCTTCCTCCGTAAAACAATGCAGAACAGCATCGTTTTCTCCATATTTTATAAATGAAAGTAAAAATCCGTTTTGTGAATTCATTAATTGACTACTCCTATTTTGGCTGTAGCTTTATCAGAACCGTCCTCATTGGTCATTAGAACAAAATAAATTCCTGAAGCCACTCTCGTCCCTTTCTGGTTGTTAAGATCCCACTCATAATATCCTCCTCTGGCCACAGCAGAATGAACAACGTTTCCTGCAGCATCTACAATTCTTATATTGGTCTTTTCAGCCAGACCCTTGATGGTTACCTTTCCTTTGAAATTAGAATATACAACAGGGTTAGGGTAAACCAGAACATTTCCAAAATTGGAAGTAACATCTGCAACATCGCCCTGATAAGTCACAATTCCATTATAGGTTACAAAATAGACTTTACCGGTCTTTTTATCTATTTTTATGTCTGTCACACTATTGGTAGGAAGAGGGGAGTTTTCTTTTGTGAAATGCTGGATTGTTCTCTGGCCGTCAGAAGACAGATAATATACACCACCTCCATCTACAGAAACCCATTTGTGATCTCCTTCATCCACGGCAATCTGAAGAATAGCAGCGTCTCTGAAAAGTTCTTCTCCAAGACCATTTTGCTCTATAATGATAGGCTCAGGTTTAGGACTTGGGGTTTTTATTTCAGAGGCCGCATTTTGCAGTACTTTTAAGCCATTGTATGCTCCGATCCATGCGTCACCGGACTTGTCGAATGCTACAGATAATGTTCCCTCTACGAATCCATTAGCCTCTCCCATGATATAATCTGAGTCATCAGAAAGATTCGTCGGGTTTTTATAATCGTAAGTCCAGAAATTGTTGGATCTTGGAAGTGGTATCCACAACATATTTTCATGAAAAACAGGCTTCTGTGTAGATTCACTGGCAAGAACAAGTTTCTTGAGAATAAAATCATCTGCTGCCTTATCATATATTCCTATTGAAGGGTTTCCATCATCAAATCCAAAAGATACAAAAAGATTATTTTGCGGATCGGTGGCAAACCCTGCAGGACGTTTGTAAAAAGGTTTGGCTCCAAGACTGTAATATTTTACGAATTCAAAATCTTTACTGGCAGCATTATATTTCATTCTATATACTCCCTGGCCAAACATTGTATAATTGGTGTAGAATACTTCATTACTGTTAAGAGGACTTATGATAGCATCTAATATATTTACAGAAGCGGGATTATTAATGAAATAGGAAGGATAGATCCATTCTGTGCCATTAAAATAATAGAAGCCTGGTTTTTTAGCATTAACGGCAGGGCCATTAAAGTTATCTACTCTTCCTCCGCTAGATACAAGCATCTGATTATTATCAAACAGATTGAGATTATAGGCCGTATTGAAATAAGGGCCTGATGGTTTATAGGTACTATTGCTTTCGTCCTTTATCCCTGAAAATACTGTCCCACCCAAAATTTTTCCTCCGGCTGATGTTATTGCTGTATTACATTCCTCTCCAAGGCTTACCGCATTTTGAGTTACTCCATTGATGCCGTATGTATATATTCTGTTATCAGTAACTACTATGGTGCTGGGGGTAATAACAATATCGCGGATGTTTCCAAAAACAGTAGGAAGCTGCATTGGGGTTCCATTATTATAGATATAGGCTGTGGTAGCGGTTGAAAAGACCATTTCAGATTCAGAATCTATATGTTTGAATACTCCCGGAATCTCTGTAGTCCAGGTAGAATAAACAGGGAAAGTAGTATTCATCTCATGACTTTTCAAACCGTTATTAGTAACAGAAAAGACCTTATTGCCAAATATTGTAGCTTCATTACTCGCCTGATAAACACCACCGGTAATAAAGAATGAAGAATCTCCGAATTCTTTCTTTTTCATATCAAATATGGAAACACCATATCCGACAGAAATTGCAGCTTTGTCTCCGGTTATAGAAATATGATTGATTTTTTTATCTCCATTGTAGCCGGCAGCAATTGGAATATCCACAACATATTTTATGTCCTGTGGTGTTATCACATCCATAGAACCATCGCTATATCCGATAAGTCCCAGCTTGGTCTGTGGATTGTAATCAAAGGCAGTGATTCCTACATTGTGAAGCCCATTGGCTTTAGACAACTTCGTAATTTCTCCTGTTGATATTGTATAATAGAATATTCCGTTTTCTGTGGCAGCAATTATTTTTCCATTGTCTTCTTTCATAGCGATGACGCCATTGTAGGAAAAAAGATCCGCCCATTTTTTTGATGAAATGACCTGAGCTTTAGTAAGCTGCAGAGAGGCTAAAATACCAAGAGAAATTAAAGAGAGTTTTTTCATATTATGCTATTATGCTGCTGTCTATTACCTGATTGTTCCAGGAGATATGCTGTACGTTTTTGTTTGTATCAAAATAAAAATCTATTCTTCCCAAAAGAAGACCTGCCCATCCCACCTGATTGACAAAGACATTTTTACCCTGTCTGTTGGTGAAAGATTGAGGTTCTGGTAAGAATGTATGCGTATGGCCGCCTAAGATAATATCAATATTTTCTGTATTGGCCGCTAAAATTTTATCACTTATTTTGGTAGGTTCATCTTTATAATCGTAACCTATATGTGAAAGACAAATCACGAGATCACATTTCTGATCTTTTTTAAGAAAATTTGAATAATGCTGGGCTACATCAATCGGATTGGAATAAACCGTTTCCGCATATTGTTTTTTACCTACAAGACCCTCCAGCTGAATACCGACTCCGAAAATTCCTACTTTTACCCCATTCTTATTAAAGATTTTATAAGGGGAAGTATGACCGTCAAGAATGGTATTTTTAAAATCATAATTGGAACAGATGAAAGGGAATTTTGCATTAGGAAGTACCTTTAGAAAACCCTCCAGGCCATTGTCAAAATCATGATTTCCCATGGTAGAAGCATCATACTTCATCATAGACATTAACTTAAACTCCAGTTCACCTCCGAAGAAATTAAAATAGGGAGTCCCCTGGAAAATATCTCCTGAATCAAGAAGCAGTACATTGCTTTCCTGATTTCTGATCTGCTGAATTAAGCTCGCTCTTCTTGCAAAACCTCCCTGATTAGGATTTTTGGTATAGCTGGCGTCAAAAGGTTCTATTCTGCTGTGCTGGTCATTAGTATGAAGAATAGTCAGTTTGTTTGCGGATTTTAAATCAAGAATTCTCAATTCCTCCGCCATCATCATATTGGGAGCCAAAGCCATTGCTAAAGATCCACCACCTATTGCTTTTAAAAAACTTTTTCTATCCATTACTTTTTACCGATAAAATTTAAACGAACGTCTGTAGCAGGAACTATTTCGGGATTTCTCTTGAAATAATCAATATATAAATCCCTAAGTTTAACTCCCGTTGGGATCGACTCTCCTTTTGCAAAAAATTTCATGTTGTCACCTCCCAGAGCAAGATAGTCTGAAGTGGCAATATAGTAATCTTTGTTTGGCTCTACTGCTTTTCCGTTAATTAAAGATTTCGTTAACTGTCCGTTTTTTGTTTCAATATACAAATGAGATACTGGATTGTTCACCTGATGTTCTGCATAATATTCAAAAAGCCCGGGTAAATCTGCTCCTTTCATTTTTACAATGATCAGCTCATTTTCAAAAGGCATCACTTCAAAAACATTTTTCAGCATAATATCCCCTTTACCAATGGTAGTGCGGATTCCTCCGATATTAATCAATGCTGCATCTACATTCTGTTTAAGATGAACCCTGGTCCACTCATCTCCTCCTTCAAGTGTATAATCTGCTAAAAGATTGCCCAGGTTGCTGTTGTCTCCCTGCTTCGTAAGATCCACATTCGTGTGGGAGATTTTCTGATTCATCTCCTGATCTAGTTTCTGCTTATACGGTGCAATGAATTTTACAAACTCCTCATCATTCTTTAGCTCATTATTAATAGAAATGTTGCGCTGAGTCTTCACTTTCACAGACTGCGGCACAGAAGCCGTCTTGCATGCTGTAAGTGATGCCATAGCAATTCCTAGTAACAAGAATTTATTTTTCATAATATCTTTTAGTATATGCAAATATAACTATATGTACAATAAAACATTATTATTTATTAGAAATTCTTATGGTAAATGATTAAATTTGACAAAAATAATTCGAACAGATGAGCATTTTAAAAGGAGTAGGTGTTGCATTGGTAACGCCCTTTAATGAAGATTTATCCGTTGACTTCGACAGTTTGACAAAACTTGTGGAGTATAATATTGACAACGGAACCAATTATTTGGTGGTATTGGGAACTACGGCAGAAGCCGCAACGCTGTCAGCTGAGGAGAAGAAACAGGTAATTGAGCATATCATTAAGGTGAATAATAAACGTCTTCCTTTAGTATTAGGAATTGGCGGCAACAATACTCTTGAAGTCAAGAAACAGATAGAAGAAGCAGATCTTTCTGCATTTGAAGCAGTACTTTCTGTATCTCCATATTATAACAAGCCAAATCAGGAAGGGCTTTATCAGCATTATAAAGCACTGGCTTCCACAGGTAAGAATATTATCATATATAATGTGCCTTCAAGAACAGGGCAAAATATTGATGCCGATACTACTATCCGTATTGCAAGAGAATTTCCTAATTTATTGATGATCAAGGAAGCAGCACCCAATATTTTACAATATTTTGATATTCTGAGAAAGAAGCCCGAAGGGTTTTCTTTGGTTTCAGGAGATGATGAATATACACTTCCTGTTACTTTAGCAGGTGGAAACGGAGTGATTTCTGTAATAGCACAGGGTTACCCAAAAGAGTTTTCCACGATGGTACAGCTGGCTTTCGAAGGCAAAGTGAAAGAAGCATATGAAATTCACAATAAGCTGGTTGAAATCACCCGTTTGATTTTTGCAGAAGGAAACCCTTGTGGTATCAAAGTAATTCTGGCTGAAAAAGGAATCATTAAAAATTATTTAAGACTTCCTCTAGTAACAGCATCAGAAGGACTTCATGCAAAAATTAAAGCTGAAATGTCAAACATTTAATTATGAGCCGTCAGGTAAAATTGACAAATCATTATTGACACAACATAGAGTGAAAAGTTTAGGCTTTTCACTTTTTTTAATCATAATCACATCACATAACATCATGAAATTTATAAAAGCGACAAAAAAGGATATTCCTTTGATTCAGAATCTGGCACGAAGATCTTGGGAAAATGCTTATGCCGAAATACTTTCCGGAGAGCAGATGGAGTATATGCTTTCTGAAATGTATTCTGAAACTGAAATTAACAGCCATCTCCAGAATCCGGATTATCAGTATTATCTGATTCAGGATGAAAATAATAATTCTTATGAGGGTTTTATTGGCTATGAGCTCAATTATGAAGAAAATACAACCAAGCTGCATCGCATTTATCTCATACCTGAAAGCAAAGGAAAAGGATTTGGAAAAGGAGCTTTACAGTTTTTGAATGAAAAAGCTTCCGAAAACGGAAACAGCAGGATTATTTTAAATGTCAATAAATATAATGCAGCCAGAAACTTCTACGAATCGCAGGGGTACAGCGTATATGATGAAGGTGTTTTTGATATTGGAGGCGGATTTGTGATGGATGATTACCTTATGGAATTTCTAATTCACATGTAATTGACTTATAATCTTGTAACTTTATCCTGTAATTCTATAACAAGTGATTTCTTTTTTTGATTCATCTTTGCTTCAGAACCAAATCACTTACAATAATACATTCATATGCTTGGTTTTTAGCTTAATCGGCTTTTTATCAGTATATTTTTTTCATCCTTAGTGTTTAAATTCCTGTATTCTCAAATACAGGAATTTTTTTGTGTTCATATTATGTTAAAAAAAAAGTTCTATTTCACTTTTAATTGAAATAAATCATTATATTTACTAAAAATTTGGCTTATTTATACTAGGATGAAAATGTACGTTAAATTTGATTTCAATGCCCTTTGCAAAAAGGTATTGGACGAGAAACTCAAGGAGCACGGGTTGAAATACCGGTTGCTGAATTTCGGTGAAGTGGAATTCTATGAACCTTTTACAAAGGAACAGCATAATCTTTTTAAGAAGAATCTTGGAGATTATGGGATAGAAATCATAGAAAGCCAAAAAACCGCTTTGGTTCAGAAAATAAAAGATGCCATTGTAGAACTTGTCTTTTCTGATGAGATCATTCCCGTGAAAGCTTCTATTTATATTTCTGAGAAACTGAATCACAGCTATGGATACCTTTCTAATCTGTTTTCAGAAGTTGCTTATACCTCTATAGAGAATTTTGTTATTCTTCAAAAAATAGAGCATGCGAAAGCATTGATTATAAGGAACAAGCAGAGCCTTACAGAGATCGCTCATAAACTGAATTATTCAAGTGTGGCACATTTAAGCACTCAATTTAAAAATACAACAGGAATCACTCCATCCCAGTTTCAAAAAATAATAGGAAGAAGAAGAAAAGCACAAAGCACAGCTATTAACCCTAAAATGCAGTATGAATAAAGAATTTCTGAACGTAATAGTAGCAGATAACGATGAAAACACTTTAATTTTTTTTAAAAATATATTAAAAGAGCTAAAAGTCTCTATAAAAGTTCAGTGCTTCAGCAACGGAAACAGTTTGATGGAATATTTGAATAATGATGATGCTGTAGTTCCGGAGATCGTTTTTATGAGATACACACTTCCCGGAAAAGATAGTATGGAATGCCTGGATGAAATGGGCTTGAATTTAAAGTTTTGCAACATGGTAAAAGCGGTATTTTCTGACCCGATCCCGGAAATAGAAATTGAAGATATCTTTGTGAAAGGAGCTAATATTTATATGAGAAAACCGGAGTCTTTTGAGACATTTAAGAAGGTGCTTACTGACATTATTACGATTAATTGGCAGTATTATACCTCAGGACTTAATAAAGAAAACTTCATCCTAAAAGTGTGATTATTAGAGACTTTTTTTATTTTTTTTAAATAAAAATAAGGTTGTATTTGTTACATACTATTCACAGATAGGTGATAATTTTATAACTAATAGTTAAAATAATATAAAATAGAATTCAATTAATAGTGTGACATTTGTAAAAGTAAACTCAGCGACACAAATTTAACTATATAGAAAGAAGATACAGGTGAATGAGAAGTAATTGTTTCTAAAAAAATAAGATTATATAAATCACGATGTTAGTTAACAAAATGAATTATGTTAATTTCCAATTTTAAAGCATAGAAGATCTTTAAACAAAACGGTACAATCATGAAAACTCAAAGCAGGTGGAGGTATTTTTATTCGTTTCATTCCCTCATCTCCATCTGACCACAGTTAGTTTTTATAATAAGCAAGTTGGAAAAATAATTCATTTTGTTTTTTATAATTTATTTTAATAGTTTATGGTTTAGCATATTCAAATCATATAAATATTTTCACACCACATCACAAAATATTAAGCCTGAACTATTAAAATAAATTTTTAAAACAGATCAAAAGTAATTTCTTCTAAATAACAGTTTTATAAGGGGACCGCAGGGAAATTTTTCTGCGGTTTTTTTTATGATATTTTACTCCACTTATTTTTTCCTTTGTAATATCTTATATAGTAATTTTTGATAACCATATTATCAGGTCTGGACAGCATTGGATCGGCTTCCAGAATTCTTTCTACCGTGTTTTTTGTTGTTTTAATGATTGCTGAATCATTAATAAGATCAAGCCTTTTAAAATCTACCACACCACTTTGCTGTGTTCCCAGAATATCTCCGGGACCACGGAGCTGCATATCCACTTCAGAAATCTTAAAGCCATCATTGGTTTCCGTCATTGTCTTGATGCGGGTTCTGCTTTCCTTAGATAATTTATCAGAAGTCATCAGGATGCAGTAGCTTTGCTCAGCACCCCTTCCTACACGTCCTCTAAGCTGGTGGAGTTGTGAAAGACCAAATCTTTCAGAGCTTTCAATAACCATGACAGAAGCATTGGGAACGTTCACTCCAACTTCAATAACTGTAGTGGCAACCATAATTTCAGCTTTTCCGGAAGCAAAATAAGCCATTGCTGCATCTTTTTCGTCCGGTTTCATTTTCCCGTGAAGCATCGTCACACTATAGTCGGAGAAATAATCCATAACGTGCTCCAGTCCCTCCATCAGATTTTTATAATCTAAAGTTTCGGACTCTTCAATAAGAGGATATACAAAATAAGCCTGTCTCCCTTTTTTTATTTCATCTTTACAGAAATTGTAAACATACAGTCTGTCTTTTTCACGTCTGTGAGCCGTGATGATGGGTTTTCTTCCCACCGGCATCTCATCAATAACAGAAACATCGAGATCAGAATAAAAACTCATTGCCAATGTCCTCGGAATAGGAGTGGCTGTCATCACCAGGATATGTGGAGGAATTTTATTTTTAGCCCAAAGTTTAGCCCGTTGAGCAACCCCAAATCGATGCTGCTCATCAATAATAGCTAAGCCAAGGTTTTTAAATTTAACTTTATCCTCTAATACAGCATGGGTACCCACTAAGATAGAAAGACTGCCATTTTCAAGCTCTTCATGAATTACTCTTCTCGCTGCAGCTTTGGTTGAGCCTGTAAGCAACCGTACATTGATGTCCGTTCTTTCCAGCAATTCTTTAATCCCATTATAATGCTGCTGGGCAAGAATTTCTGTAGGAGCCATTATACAGCTCTGAAAACCATTGTCCATGGCGATAAGCATTGTAAGCAGGGCTACCATTGTTTTTCCTGAACCTACATCTCCTTGCAAAAGCCTGTTCATCTGAATAGGCCTTTTCATATCCATTCGGATTTCCTTTAAAACCCTTTTCTGAGCATTGGTAAGCTCAAAAGGAAGTTCGTTTTCATAAAAATTATTGAAATGATCGCCAATTATAGGGAAAGGGTTACCATAAGACTGAGTTTTATGATGAAGCTTTTTTAAGCCATAGCCCAGTTGGAAAAAAAATGACTCTTCAAATTTTAAGCGGTAATCTGCTTTGTCAAAATGCTCCATATCTTTTGGAAAATGGACATTGAGGAAAGCATGTGGCCTGGACATGAACTTGAAGGTTTTCATCATGTAATCAGGGAAATTTTCCTCAATGAGGTTTGGGATTTCCTTACAGATATTTCTTAGAGCATTCTGAAAGAATCTTTGATTGAGTCCTCTTTTGGTTAGTTTTTCAGAACTTGGATAAATAGGTTTCAGACGGGTATCCCCCTCTTTATTTTCTTCTGCTTCTATTTCCGGATGAGGCATAGAAAACTGACGGTTGAAAACATTGATCTTTCCAAAAATATAAACTTCCCGGTTTATAGGGAGCTGTTCCTTCAGCCATTTTGAATACTGAAACCATACCAGATCTAAACTGCCGGTTTCATCATTGAATTTGGCTGACAGTCTTTTGGTTTTTCCGGTCTGGATTTCCTGTACCTGTGTTATTTTTCCCTTTAATTGTATTTCCTGGGCACTTTCTTCTTTAAGCTGGGAGACTGTATAGAGTTTGCTTTTATCCAGATAGCGGATAGGATAGAAGTTAAGCATATCTTCTACTGTGGATAGGCCCAACACACTTTTGATGAGTTTAGCTCTTTCCGGACCTATTCCTTTTACGTATTCTATGGAGGTTTCTAATGTCATTTGAAAAACGAGCCCTAATTTCGGTAAAATAGCTGGAATTTGAAATTTTTATTTCTGGAAAATTATTTTTTTTTGGATATAGTAAAGGCTTTCAGAATATGAAAGCCTTTGTATTAATTTAATCTTTGATTTTAGATTTGAATTTTTTCTGGTAATCTTCCCATTGCTCTCTGGTTCGGATCTTTTTAAATAAATCCTTGGAGATAAGTTCCAGGTAAGGCTCCAGTTCTTTTGCTGAAAGTTCTCCCTGAAGAATGGTGATCGGATCACCGTTTTCATCCAGAAAAACTGTACTTGGAACAGCCCCTACATTCATATACTGGGTAAACTCATGCAGTGCATTCTTTCCTTTTTTATGTTCTGTATTAGGATTGGAAAATGTTCTTCCAAAAATCTCAATTGCTTTTTTTTCTTCAGCATTAAATTTTACAGGATAGTAATTGTCATTTAAAATCTGGGCAATCACGTGATGTCCATATGTTTTTTTGTCCATGATCTTGCATGGACCGCACCAGTCTGCATAAAAATCGATGAGGATTTTTTTTGGATTTTCTTTCTGAGCCTTTAATGCTTCTTCAATAGTCATCCATTTAACCTGTGCAAAACTGAAATTTAGTAATAACAAAAGTACTATGCTTAAAACTTTCTTCATATTGTGATTTTATGTAAAAATAAGCATAATTACTTATTTTATTATTTTACATCCTGCATTAATTTTTTCACGTACGGAGATATCAAAATTAATACCACTCCGGCAATTACAGCGTATAATCCCAATTGTTTATATCCATCAGTATAAGTGATCAATTCATCATAGTTGGTAGAACCTTCTTTTGCCGTAGCAAGACTGGCCCCAATGATCCCTGCCACATACTGTCCATAAGCGGAAGCAAGGAACCACATTCCCATCATCATTCCCTGAAGATTCTTAGTGGAAAGTTTGGTCATGATAGATAATCCGATAGGAGAGAGGCATAGCTCACCCAAAGTGATGATTAATAGTGCTATGGTAAAGAAATTCAATGAAGTAATCCCCTGAAGGTCGGCAAATAGGCGGGTTGCAAATAAAACATAATATCCTAATCCCAGAAAGATAAATCCTAATCCGAATTTGATAATGGTATTCGGTTCTATTTTTCTTTTATTCAGCCAGATCCATAGAAGCCCGATAAGTGGAGCTAAGAAAATAATGAAAAATGCACCTCCTGAATTATTAACACCGTTCGGGTCTAGGCCAAAAAGATCTTTATTTAGGTTTTTAGCAGCGAAAATACTTAAAGAACCACCACTTTGTTCATAAATTCCCCAGAATACGATGGAGAATATAATGAAAACCAATGCCGCCCAAAGCTTCTTACGCTCTGATGCAGTCACTTTGGACATTTCGTAGAATAAATAGATTAAGGTCAATGGCCCGATAGTCCACATAAAATAATCGGTATATTCTGTTTTGGCTACCATTGTCATGATAATAGGTACAAACACCAGAGACAGAACATAGACTCCATATTCCTGCCATTTTGGAATGGGTGCTGCTTTGGTTTCTGCTAAAGGATGTCCAGGCTGTAACCCAATAGTTCCCAGCCTTCTTTGCGTAAATATAAAGTTAATAAGGCTTACCACCATCACTATTGCAGCCAATCCAAAAGCAATATGCCATCTCATTTCTTCTGCGATAATTTTATTAAGGAATTCTCCTTTACCAATGGCAATACATAAATAACCTCCTAGTAACGCGCCCAGGTTAATTCCTGCATAGAAAAGGGAAAAACCAGCATCAGCTCTGGAATCATTAGGTTTATAAAGCTGGCCAACCATTGATGAAATATTAGGCTTAAAGAAACCTGTTCCTACAACGGTAAATGAAATTCCCAGAAAAAAGAATTTATGAGGATCTGTGGCAAGAATTAAACTTCCTACAATCATCAAAAGACCTCCCCAGAACAGGGATTTTCTGAATCCTAAAATTTTATCTGCAAAAAGACCTCCTATGAAAGTAAATGCATAAACAAAAGCCTGTGTGGCTCCATACTGAAGGTTAGCTTCTTTTTCATGGAAATTAAGCTGTGAGATCATAAAGAAAACCAGCATTCCACGCATTCCGTAGAAACAGAAGCGTTCCCACATTTCAGAGAAAAATAGACTCCAGATCTGCCTAGGGTATTTTCCTTTGAAATTTTGTATTTCATCTAAAGTTAAGCTCATAATGATATATGATTGTTTTAATTAGGGTTTTTATCTTTCTGATCCAGTTCAAAACGGATTCTGAACTGGTCAATAATTTGTTTTAATTCTTCTTCTTTTGGGAGATACAGCAGGTATTTGCTGGCAAATAAATTGTTTTTATCATTCAAGACAGAATATTTTACAATAGTTTCATCTTTTTCTGAACATAATAAAATTCCAATGGTTGGGTTATCCGCTTCACCACGTTTCAGATCATCATACATTCTTACATACATATCAATTTGTCCAATATCCTGATGCGAAAGTTCCCCGGTTTTTAGGTCGATGATGATAAAGCATTTCAATATGTAATTATAAAAGACAAGATCAATATAGAAGTCTGAGGTGTCCGTTGAAATATGTTGTTGTCTGGCTACGAATGCAAACCCTTTTCCAAGTTCCAGTAAAAACTTTTGAATATGATCGATGATGGCTGTTTCAATTTCTTTTTCTGAAAACTGTTCATCAGCTTTTAATCCTAGAAACTCAAAAATATAAGGATCTTTTAAAACACTGTGAATACTTTCTGTGGAAGATCTTTTATGTTCTAAAACCCCCTCGTAAGCTAGAGAATTAATCTGTCTTTTCAAATCCCTGTAGTTCCAGTTATTTTGAACGGATTCATTGATGTAATAATTTATTTTTTCAGCATTGTCAAGCCTAATCAATAATCTATAATGAGTCCAACTCAATTCGTGACGCAATGCGTCACATATTGGAAATGCATGATAAAAGGAGCGCATATTTCTTAAGTTACTTTCATCAAAACCTTTTCCAAATTCTAAAGTAAGTTTTTGAGAAAGATTCTTTAGAATATATTTTCCATATTCTGCGCGTTCTTTTCCCTCTTGTTCATCTTCAACAATCAATTTTCCGATCTGCCAATAGGTGAGTAGTAGAGTAGAATTCGCAATTCGAAAAACTTTTTCGCGCGACTGTCTAATAATTTCCTTTACGGATTGGAATAAAGAATCTTCGGAAATTTCCATCGTACGAAAATAAAAAAAACCTCTGACTTAGCAGAGGTTTTATTATATTTTGTTGATACAATTAGTTTACACCATGCATCATCTTCTTTAAAATAGGTGAAATTAAACCTAAAATGACAGCTGCGATACCACAAAGTACAACAAATACCATGAAGAATTCAAATAGATTATGGATCTCAAATCCTGCAAATGTAGGATTGTGTAATGGTAACTGAGCTTTATCAAAAGCTGCCACCTGATCCGCAGTCAGGGTTACTTTTTTATCTAAAACATCCTGAAGATTGACTCCCATTTCCTGTGCTTTTGTGAATTTATCACCTGTTGCAGGGATCAAAGCTCCCAATGAACCTGCTAAGGCATACCCTGCAGCATTAGAAATAAAGAAAACACCGTATAATAATGAAGCGAATCTTTTTGGAGCCAGTTTACCAACTAATGATAAACCAATTGGAGAAAGACAAAGCTCACCACATGTCTGAATGAAATATAATAACATTAGCCATTTGATCGCTAATAGACCAGAGTTTCCTAGATCTTTCACGTTATGGGCAATGATAAAATAAGAAAGCGCGATTAATGCTAATCCCATTGCCTGCTTGAACGGAGACACCGGTTCTTTGCCTTTTGTTCTTAATTTATCCCATGCTAAACTGAAAGGAACAGCCAATAGAACCACGAAAATTCCATTAAAAATCTGAACCATTGAAGGTGGCATATTCCATCCGAAGATATTTCTGTCAGTTTGGTTATCTGCGATAAATGTTAATGAAGATCCTGCCTGTTCGAAAGCTGCCCAGAAGAAAATGATAAAGAATGATACAATATAAATTACCCAGATTCTCTGTCTTTCAATTTTGTTTTCAGCAGAACTCATGATAAGAAAGGCAAGGGAAATACCAGCTGCATAAATAAAAGGATAAATAATTCCTTTGATTAACTGGCCCATTTCTACTGCTTTGAATCCGAATTCTCCTACCAACAGATATCTGAAAGCGAAGAACAGAATGACAAATATTACTCCGGTAATACCTAGAGATATTCCTGAGAATTTTGCTGTTTGTGTTTCTCCTTCTTCAAAGTCTGCACTGGTATTATTTTTTGGTAATCCTCCGATAGGTCTTCCTTCCGGTGTTACTACATATTTGTTTTTAAGGATAAAGAACGTTACAGTTCCAATTACCATTGCAATAGAAGCTGCTAAGAATCCCCATTTGAAAGCAAAAATATCTCTTACTCCAGTGGCTGCATCCTTTACATCACCTACGTAAGGGCAGATAAACTGACCTAAAAATGCTCCGATGTTAATCCCCATATAGAAAATGGTAAAAGCAGAATCCAGTTTAGACTTTTCCTGCTTTGGATAAAGACTTCCCACCATTGAAGAAATATTCGGTTTGAAGAATCCATTACCAAAGATAATAACGAATAAAGCCAGCCACATAATAAGTTTAGCACTTCCTATGTCGGCAGAAAAAGTTGAAGCACTGATAAATAACAAAAACTGCCCAATAGCCATTAGTGATCCACCAATGATAATTGCATATCTGTTTCCGATATATTTATCAGCAATAAAACCTCCCAAAAGAGGTGTTAAATAACATAAAGCTAGAAATCCACCATAGATGATTGCTGCATCAGCTTCTTTTATTAATAAGGAATTTACCATAAAGAGCGTTAAAAGTGCTCTCATCCCATAAAAGTTGAAACGCTCCCACATTTCTGTTCCGAAAAGAACCCATAATCCTTTAGGGTGCCTGGAACTCTTATTCTCTACAAATTCATCCGGTTTCGGACTCAATGCTTCAATATTATCCATTTCTATTGTTAATTTTTGTTAAGACTGACAAATATAGTTTATTTTGGGTTTTTGGCAAGGTTTTAATTTTATTTTTAAATAAAAAAGCTGCGAGGTACTCCCGCAGCTTGCTAATCTTTATAATATCAAGGATTAATGTCCTTTTTCTCTCATGATTTTATTCAATCTTTTTAGCATAGAAAGTCCTAAAAGTGTCGCGAATATTAACAAAGCGAAGTTCACCAGGAAGTAATTGGTCTTGTTTTCATAATTGTACCATGTACTTGCAAGAATTCCGGAAAGCTTATTTCCCACAGAGTTGGCAAGGAAGAATCCTCCCATCATCAAAGCTGTAATTCTTGCAGGAGAAAGCTTGGAAACAAAAGAAAGCCCCATTGGAGACAGGCACAATTCTCCGATGGTAATCACTCCATAACTGGCAACAAGCCATAAAGGAGATACTTTTACAGCTCCGTTATCTCCAGCCATGACAGCTAAAACCATCACCAGACATGAAAGTCCGGAAATAAATAATCCCAAAACAATCTTGGTAGGCGTCAATGGTTCTTTACCTTTTCTTCTCAGCAGAGCCCAAAATCCGACGATAACCGGGGTAAGTGCAATCACCCAGAATGGATTGATAGACTGGAATAGTTCCGTATTGTACAGATAAACCTTATTTTCAGGATTTTTCTCAAGGGCAGCACGCTGTTCTGGAGAAATGTTTTTAAAATAAACATCTTTGCCTATTTCTTTTTTTGTTTCTCCGTTGTCGTCCTTTTGAGATCTGAACTGATTGTCATATACCGGAACTTCTTTATTTTCGTATCCTTTCCCTTCCACCATATAGATTCCCTCCAACGGCTTTTCAAGGGCAGCAGGGACACTTCTGTCTGTATAATAATTGGCCCATCTTGTCAATGCTGTACCGTTTTGTTTGAAAACAGCCCAAAAGAACATACTGATCAGGAATACAGAAAGTAATGCTCCGATTGAAGATTTCTCTTCCGGCTTGGCTTTAAAATAAAGTGAAGCATAGAAATAAATAACGGGTATGCAGGCAAAAATGAATGCATCTGTACTGTCGCTTCCGAATATATTATTAGGGATAAACCAGCCTAATGCTCCTGCAACGATAGCAGGAACGAATACTTTAAGCATGATTTCAGATAGTTTTGTATCACCTTCCTGTACAGGTTTCATCTGTGCAGCGTGGATGTAATGCTTTCTTCCGATGGTGAAAATAACCATCCCGATCAGCATCCCGACTCCCGCAGTAATGAAAGCCTCACCCCAACCGAATTTATTACGCATGAAAGCAGCAATAATATTACAGATAAATGCCCCGATATTAATTCCCATATAGAAAATATTATATCCGGAATCTTTATTGGCTTTATAAGGTTCTTCAGAATAAAGATTCCCTAGTAGAGTAGATATAGTAGGTTTAAAGAATCCATTTCCTATAATAATTAATGCCAGAGAGCTATAAAATAAAGGTAAATCTTTAAAGACACCCATTCCTATATATCCTGCGGCCATTAGAAAACCTCCAAGATAAATAGATTTAATGTACCCTAAAACGCGGTCTGCTAAAAATCCACCAATGAAAGGGGTAAGATAAGTCAGAGCAATATAAGTTCCGAAAATATCATCAGCAGTTTTGTCCGGAAGTCCAAGCCCGCCTTTCATACCAGTAGGCTCAATAACATACAGAACAAAGATTCCAAGAATCAGGTAGTACCCGAAACGCTCCCACATTTCTGTAAAAAAGAGAAAGGGCAGCCCTTTAGGATGTTTAGTCTTCATATATTCAATTTTCAAATTTCCCAAAAATAAGTTTTTAATTTTAATTGATAAAATAAATAATGAAGACGTAAACGATTAATGAAATAAATATAATTCGCCATTTAAAATTATGAACGAATAAAGAGCAAAGTTTCTTTAATCAAAAATCCCTTTCAAATTTTTGAGAGGGAAATGATTTGTTAATGAAAGAGAATGAATTGTGAACTAAAAATCATTATGTGATCATAAAGAGCGAAAAAATTACAGAGGATTATCAATGGGTTTCGTTAGAAAATTCTATTTCCAGAGCAATTCCCGTTAATCAGGCCAAGCTGGATAAATTGAAACTGGAATTATATGATAGCCCTTTTAAATATATAATGAATGGACGGCTTGCCTTACCTGAAGGAAAAAAATTAGAACTTGAAGACGGAACCATTCTCACCAAAGAACAGTTGAAACCAGCTGAAGCCAACGAAAGAAAAAAAATAAAGTCTTTTAATAATCCAATAGAACTGGATAAAGCTGTAAAATATCCTTAGCAAAAAAACCTTTCAAAAGTTTGAAAGGTTTTTTTGCTATAAGTAATATGTTGATTATAAATTGTTCAAAATAAAATCAGTCATTTTCTGATACAACTGAGGTCTAGTCTGTCCACCGTAAATTCCGTGGTTTTTATCCGGATAAGCCATGAAGTCAAACTGTTTTTTGTTTTGAATCAAAGCTTCAGAGAATTCCATAGAGTTTTGGAAATGAACATTATCATCAGCTGTTCCATGGATTAGTAAAAATTTGCCTTTCAATAGATTAGCATATTCTGTAGGTGAATTTTTATCATATCCGTCAGCATTTTCCTGGGGAGTTCTCATAAATCTTTCTGTATATACAGAATCGTAATACCTCCAGTTTGTTACCGGTGCCACAGCAATTCCCATCTTGAAAACATCTGCTCCTTTAGTCATTGCCAAGCTGGTCATATAACCTCCGAAGCTCCATCCGAACATTCCGATTCTGCTTTTATCAATATAAGACTGGTTCCCCAACCACTTTGCAGCAGTAATCTGATCTTCAATCTCATATTTCCCTAAATTCATGTAAGTTACTTTCTTGTATTTAGCACCTTTATAACCTGTTCCACGCCCGTCTACGCAAGCAACGATATATCCTTTTTGTACAAGATGGTTAAACCACATTGCATTTCCATTATCCCATGAATTAGAAACCTGCTGAGATCCGGGCCCTGAATACTGGAACATAAATAAAGGATATTTTTTATTTGGATCAAAATTCTTAGGCTTCATGATCCATGCATTCATCTGATCACCCACTGTGTTTGGAATAGTGATGAATTCTTTTTCAGCAAAATTATCCGTTTTTAATTTCTGTAGCTGATCATTGTTATTCTGAAGTTCTTTTACCGCTTTTCCATTACCGTCTTTCAAAATATAGGTGAAAGGTTTTGCTGCGGTAGAGGAGGTTTCAATGAAATAATTATAGTTTTTACTGAAATTGGCAGCGTTGTTTCCTTCCGTATTGGAGATCAGTTGAGACTTTCCATTTTCAATATTTATTTTGGAAACCACTTTATTGATACTTCCTTTTTCTGTTGTCTGAACGTATATTTCTTTAGATTTTGGATTGAACCCGTAATAGTCGGTTACTTCCCAGTTGCCTTTGGTAACCTGTTTTTTCAGTTTACCATCCTTGTCATACCAGTAAAGGTGACGGTTTCCATCTCTCTCTGAAGCCCAAAGGAAAGAATCATCATCCAGGAATTCTATCGTGGGACTATCTGTATCAATCCATTTATCATCCGTTTCTGTGAATAATTTCTGAACCGCTCCTGTTTTGGTATTTACTTTTAAAATATCTGATGCATTCTGAACCCTTTCAGAAGTGACCAAAACAATTTCATCAGCTTTAGCTGTCTGGAAAACATTAGGAATATAATAATTTTTGAAAGAACCTAAGTTCAACGGCATTGTTTTTCCGGTATCAATGCGGTATAGCTGTGCAGAAACAACAGAGTTTTTCTCACCTGCTTTTGGATACTTATAACGCATCTCAGCAGGATAAAGATTTTTTCCATAGATTGGAATATAAATTTCCGGAACCTGGCTTTCGTCAGATTTTACAAATACAATAGCATCTGAGTTTTTTGTCCACTCATATTGCTTGGCATGCCCGAACTCTTCTTCATATACCCAATCTGCCAATCCGTTAAGAATTGAATTTTTTTTACCGTCAGTGGTAACCTGAGTGATTTTTCCTGAAGAAAGATCCTGATAGAATAAATTGTTGTCTGAAATAAAGGCCACTTTTGTAGCGTCAGGTGAAAATGTAGGCTCCTGAACTGTTTTTCCTTCGTTCAGACTGATTATTTTTCCGGATTTTAAGTCTTTTACATCAAATTTTCCAAGAAAAGAATGTCTGTAGATGGGCTGGCTTCCTATCTGTAAAAGGATTTTAGATTCATCATCGGAGAAAATATAGCTTTCAAATCTTCCATCAACAATATTTCCTTCCTTTTGAGAAGTTTTATAAGAATATTTTGCAATTCCTGTAGGTTCAATAACGAGATAGTTTTCACCGTTTTTCATGGAGCTGATCCCAGCAATCCCCTTTCCACGGTAATATCCCGAGTATATTTTATCTAAAGTTATTTCCTGTGCTGACATATTTTGGAATGCTGCAGCTACAGTAAGAGTTAAGAGTAGTTTTTTCATTTCTAACATTAATGGAATTCAAAGATAATAATTTTATTAAAATGTATTAAAAAGCTTTTCAAATACACTTTTTGGCAGAAAAATTGAATATACAATAAGTATAAATCAAATCAATTAATAATTATGGATACGAATGCATACAATCAGAAACTTAACCGTTATGTATTGAACGACCAGATTGTTTATACAGGTTTTTCCAGCTTTAAAGACGCCGAAGAATGTGCTCATAAAAAAGGAGGTGCATTGGTGGAAATAGTATTCAGAGATGGAAATGATAATCCCGAAATTGCCGATGAAGCGGGTTTGATAGAAAAAAAACTTCATTATTATGTGTATGCAGGAGATGAATATAAATTCATACATTCCTCTGATCCCGGATTCAGAAAGTATGCGGAAGAACTGCAGAAAATAAAAGCAAAAAATGATAAAACGAGTCCGGATGAACGATATTTTGCTAATTTCGAGATTGAAAATATAGAAGACCCGATTATTGTGATTAAAAATGATCATTTTGAATCGGTAACGTCAAGAGAGCGTTCAAAATATTTGAAACATGCATGTGTTTATGAACTAGGGGTATCCCTGCCAAAATCTTAAAAAACCTTATTATGAGCAAGACCAAATATTCAGACAAAGCTCAGGACAAAGTAGGAAAAGTTATGCACGAATTCAAGGAAGGGAAGTTGAAATCTTCTTCCGGACAGAAAGTGACAAGCAGAAAGCAAGCCGTAGCCATTGGTATTTCTGAAGCGAGAGAAAAAGGACTTAAGGTGCCTGCAAAGAAAAAATAAGAAATAATTCATAAAAAACAGATGCCCGGAAATTTTCGGGCATCTTATTGATGAAACCTGATTGTTTCAAGGTTTCTTCGTTATGTACCATTTCACTATATTGTACTATTGTAAAGGATTTTGTAATATTCATCCGCCATTCTATCGCTGTTAAAATGATCTTTTACATCTTCCATAGCGGTTTGCTGGATTTTTCTCCAATTATCCGGACGGTCGTAGTAGGCTGGGATAATTTCATTTTCAAGAATCTCATACAGTTTGTTTAGATCATAGTTGTCCTGTTCATAGATGCTCATATTCAGGTAATCAGCTTTAGGAACTACGAAAGAGTTTTCCCCATGTTTTGCAAACTCCGGAATCCAGCCGTCATCTGTGGATAAGTTGACAGAACCGTTCATGGCTGCCGTCATTCCGGAAGTTCCTGACGCCTCCCTTGGAACTCTTGGGTTGTTAAGCCATAAATCCGAACCTTGTTTTAGAGATTTACTTAGAGAAAGTTCATATCCTGTAAGAACGGCCATGTTTTTATGAATCTTACTTTCTTCCACCAAAGTATTGAAAGTGGAAATTGCAGAATAGTCCATTGGGTAAGGTTTTCCGGCCCATATAAACTGTACGGGATATTTGGGGTTGTTCAGAAGCCTGTAGAATCTGTCTTTGTCGTGTAAAAGCAGATCTGCACGTTTGTAGCCGGCAAATCTTCTGGCCCAGACAATAGTGAAGACATTGGGATTAAATAAATTTCCTGTTTGGTCTGCTACAATACTGAAAAGTTTTTTCTTTAAATGTTTTTTACGATAATCGAAAACTGTGTCATCATTTTCATCCATTGCATTATATAATGGTTTATCGGCCCAATATTTAAATTCCTGTGCATTGGTAATAGAGGTTATTTCACAGATTCCCGGGTATTTGCTCCACATAGCTCTTGAAACTACGCCGTGAAGCTGAGAAACTCCATTCGCAATTTTTGCAATTTTCAGTGCGCAAAGAGAATGGTTAAAACGGTCATCATCTGTTCCCTCAATGCTTTTTACTTCTTCCATACTATATCCGGAGAAATAAGACATATCGTAGCATAATTTAAAATTATGCTTTTCATTTCCGGCTTCTTCAGGCGTGTGGGTGGTAAAAACCAGTTTTTCTCTTACTTTATTCAGGTCTCCGTCATATTTTTTCAACAGATAAAATGCTGCCGGAAGCCCGTGAGCTTCATTAAGGTGGTAGACATCTCTTTCGATATTCATTTCATCTAGCAGTTTAGCCCCTCCTTTTCCTAATAAAATATATTGGGCAAGCTTTGTAGATTCATTGGCATCATAGAGCTTATGGCAGATTGTTTTTGAAACATGATCATTTTCCGGAACGTCAGTAGATAGGAAGAACATCGGTGCGGTGTTGAATATTTCAGGATCAAGGTACCATACTTTTACCCATACCGGAGCGCTGTGAATTTCGATTTGAAATTTTATTCCTGTATCTTCAAGGAAACTATACAACTTTCTGGTCCATACTGGCTGCAAAGTCTGATCATGATTTCTTGCCTGGTCATAATAGCCGAATTTCCATAGAATTCCAATTCCGATAAGATCCTGCTTAAGATTGTAAGCACTTCTCATGTGCGATCCTGCAAGAAAGCCAAGGCCGCCGGAGTATATTTTAAGTACCTGTTCAAGGGCGAATTCCATTGAGAAATAAGCGGTTTTTTTGGAATATTGGGGATTGATGTTGTAGGGTATTCTGAAATTCCTGAAATCCATAAATGCTGGTTTGTGTTAGTAGAAGCAAAGGTATTGATTATGAAAATAAACTTTACATTAATTAATAGATAAATTAATTTAAAAAGTATGTGTTGAATCGTTTTTTTACTTACCTTTAAATATGTAAAATTTTGATTATCAAAAACTTTTAACGATGAAGGCCAATGGCTGCATGTGTTCTTTAATTAAAATTTAAATAAAAAATCACACATGAAAAAGACATTTTCTGAGGAAGATCTGATTAAAAATCTGAGCTTATACTACCTGAACAGGCATTTGAAAAAAAAGCCCATAGAAAAATACCACCGTACCATAGATGAATCTCCGCTTCATGACCGTGAAAAATACAGAAAGAAGTCAGAAATTTTGCTTCTTAACTCCTTTATGCATCATTTTCCGGAAGTTAAATTTGAAAACCTTACCTGCGAAAGCCCAGACTTTATCGCAAAATTAAACGACAAAAAAATCGGAATAGAGCTGACCGAAGTAATCAATCATCTGGAAATGAAAAAAGTAGAAAGTACTTTGAATAAGATGTTCCGTCAGGCAGAAATATTATTAGAACAGGAAGACACTACGAAATATCGTGGTGTTTATTTTTTAGAATTTCACCCGGATACGAAGTTTGATCATCTGGAAATGCAGCAGGAAAATATTATCAGCATTTATAAAAGTATCAAAAGAAATAAAGCGGCAGGTTGTGTAAAAAGTATAAGAAAATCTTTCCATAGAAGAAATGTATTTATCACCCATGAATACAATATGAACCTTTTTGACGAGCTATGTTCCGAAAAGATTTTAGAACTTATTGAAAAAAAGAATGAAAAATTTCCCTATTACGATACTTCAGTAGATGAATGCTGGCTGGTTATCGTTTCAGATATGAACTCTATTGCCTCCAGATATACTTTTATTCAGGATAAAGAACATTTGAATGAAGTAAAAAGTCCTTTCCATAAAATCTTTCACCTTGAAAATTTGTGCGGAAATATTACAAGTATAAAATAGTGTTGATTGTTATTATATGTTTAATTTTTTCATGTTTTAATTTAAAATAATTCAAAATTATTAAGATTTCGTTATTTGTAATTAAAATATAGGTATATTTGATGTAGGTTGAATATCAACTGGTTCGTCACTACTATAACCATAAAAACATCTAATATATGAGAAAACTTTTACTATTATTTTTTCTGTGTTTATTTCGTACTTTCTATGCTCAGGCAGATTGTGCAACAGCATTATCGGTTTGTGGAAATTCAAATATCACTTACAGCCCTACCGGATATGGTGATGTTAAGGAATTGGTCAATTCAGGAAGTTGTATAGATGCAACCGGTGAGCATAATTCAATCTGGTATAAAATTACAATTGCTACAGGAGGAACTCTTACATTTGATCTGGTACCGAATGATCAGGATGCCGATTATGACTGGGCGATTTTTGGCCCTAATGTAAGCTGTGGAAGTCTGGGGGCTCCTATACGATGCAATGCAGCAACGGTAATAGGAGTAGGGGCTTCTACAGGATTAAATATGACCAGTACAATTCTAAGTGCCGCAGGAGGCTCCCTTACCCCTTATTGTAAATATATGGACGTTTTGCCAGGGCAGACGTATTATTTATTTATTGACAACTGGGTAAGCAGTACCAGTACTACAACGGCTCCCTTTTCTTTGACATGGGGAGGAACGGCAACACTGGCATCTCCATTTACAGATCCGAATATTCAGACTTATCCCTTCCATCCTCCGGGAGTTCCGGCTGCTAACCCAGCTGATCCCAGAGAAGTTGTGATATGCTCAAGTACAGCATTATTTGATTTTTCTATATTGTCTCCGGATATTATTAACGGAAATTCGAGTTTTGGGGTAAGTTACCATGTTACTCAGAATGATGCTTTAACAGGCAATAATCCTATTACAGCTCCAAGAATGGTTAATACAAGTACTGTTTATTACTACAGTATCAACTATACAGATCCTGCTAATCCAGGGAATCCTCTTAATAAATGTAAACAGGTCGGAAAATTTAAATTTAAAGATGGTTCTATTACGGTTAAGAATGCAACATTGACAGAGTGTAACAATAATAATGCGGGGACAGCACTTTTTGACCTGACCACAGCAGATGTTTTTGTCGGGACAAACGTTACCAAGAAATATTATCATACGATGTCTGATCTGAATGCCGGGATTAATGAGATTACAACACCTATGGCATTTGTATCTGCAGAAGGAGTTATTTATGTGAAAGTGATTTCTGAATTTGGATGTAGTGCTGTAGCACAGATTACTTTAAAATTCTATCCTCCGATAGTAGTAAATGAGGCAACGCTGAGATCATGTTTTATTGAAACTAATCCGTCCACAGCACTGTTTAATCTTACGAATGCTTCTGTAATTGCCCAGCAGAACCCTATTCCTTTAAAAAAATATTATCCGTCATTAACGGATGCTATTAATCAAACCAATGAAATTATCAATTCAAGTGCTTATACTGCCCCTAACGGATTTGTCTATGTAAGGGTTTTCAATGCACAAGGTTGCTATAATGTGGCTAAAATTACTCTAATAGTCATTGCTCCGGTATATTCCAGTGTTCTCAAAGACCAGACTATCTGTGCTGAAGACCAGACGATATTGGATGCAGGTCCCGGATTTAAAAGCTATGAATGGAGTACTGGTGCTACTACTCAAACAATCAAAGCAGGAATCGGAATGTATTGGGTGAAGCTTAAAACTGGTGATTGTATTACAACACAGGCTGTAAAAGTATTGCCTTCCGAACAACCTGTTGTTTCCAATATTGATATTGCCAACAATACAGTCACTGTATCAGTAATAGGAGGTAATCCTCCGTATAAATATTCAACCGACAATATTATCTGGCAGGATTCCAATGTTTTCAATAACCTTGTAAGAGGAGATCATAAAATACTGGTAAAAGACGCTTATGATTGTGATCCTGTAGAAATTGGAATTGTCGTGCCTAACTTAGTGAATGTTATTACTCCTAATGCTGATGGTATTAACGATGTGATCGATTATTCTGCATTGGGCAGCAAGCAAAATCTGATCATGAGTATCTTTGACAGATATGGAAATAAAATCTTTCAGGCAGATAAACAGAACGGGTACAAATGGGACGGTACCCAGGGAGGAAGAAGAGTGCCTACCGGAACATATTGGTATTCTGTGACATGGAATGAAAATGATAAAAAGAATACTCCTGTCAAGTTTTCAGGTTGGGTATTGGTTAAAAACAGAGAATAATATATAAATATAATACATAGAAAAAACCACTTCAAACGAAGTGGTTTTGTTTTTAAAAGTGTTTACATTAGTGGATAAAATCAGAAAATATGAAAGACCTGTTTGTTAAACGCTTTGAATATTATAAATCTCTTGGAGATAAGACTTTTGATCAGTTGACGGAGGAACAGATTTTTTGGAAGTATAACGAAGAAAGTAATTCTATAGCGGTTATTGTGAAACATATAGCAGGAAATATGCTTTCCAGGTGGACCAATTTTCTGACGGAAGATGGTGAAAAGCCCTGGCGTAGCCGTGATGAAGAATTTGTAGATAGTTTTAAGACTAAAAAAGACGTTCTTGATTACTGGGAAAAAGGATGGAAGTGCTTTTTTGATGCTTTGAGCCAGATTAATGATAAAAACCTTTACGAAACAATTTATATAAGAGGAGAAGCTCACTCTGTTATCGATGCTGTTTTCAGACAGTTGGCACATTATCCTTATCATATCGGTCAGATTGTCTACATCGCTAAAATGATGAAAAACGGAAACTGGGAAACACTTTCCATTGCCAGAAATAAATCTCAGGAATTTAATCATGACATGAAAAATAAATTTCCGGATAAAGGCGAATCAGAAATCAATTCATCTCCGGTCTGTTTTCAAAATAGCCCTGAAGTAAGAGATGAATACAAACAATAGATTGAATCAATCTTGAGTTATTATTAAAATTACTATCTTTGCACCCATAAAATTCAGGAGTAACAAATGTCTACTTTTCATAGAACTGCCGCGTTTCATACACTGGGCTGCAAATTAAATTTTGCAGAAACATCTACTATTGCCCGTCAATTAACAGATGCAGGTTATGATAAGGTAAGTTTTGATGACAAGGCGAATGTGTATGTCATCAATACGTGCTCAGTTACAGAAAATGCTGATCGTGAGTGTAAACTTCACGTAAAAAGAGCAATGAAGGCCAATCCGGAAGGACTGGTTGTTATTGTAGGCTGTTATGCACAATTGAAGCCTGAAGAGATTTCACAGATTGATGGTGTTGATCTTGTTCTTGGAGCTAAAGAAAAGTTTAATATTCTGAGCTATCTTGATGATTTGGAGAAAACAGACAATCAAGGTATTGTTCATTCATGTGAGATCGAAGAGACCGACTTCTTTATCGGAAGTTACTCTATTGGAGACAGAACCAGAGCTTTCCTGAAAGTACAGGATGGCTGTGATTATAAATGTACCTACTGTACTATTCCGCTAGCAAGAGGGATTTCTCGTTCAGATACCATCGAAAATGTTCTTAGAAATGCCACGGAAATTGCTGCGAAAGACATCAAAGAAATTGTTCTTACAGGTGTTAATATCGGTGATTATGGTAAAGGCGAATTCGGAAATAAAAGACACGAACATACTTTTCTTGATCTTATTTCAGAACTGGACAAGGTAGAAGGCATTGAAAGAATCCGTATTTCTTCTATTGAACCTAACCTGTTGAAGGATGAAAGTATTGAACTGGTTTCTAAAAGTAAAAGTTTTGTTCCGCATTTTCATATTCCGCTGCAGTCCGGAAGCGATGATTTATTGAAAAGGATGAAACGCCGCTACCTGACAAAACTTTATAATGACAGAGTAAATAAGATCCGCGAGGTAATGCCTGATGCGGCTATTGGTGTAGATGTCATTGTAGGATTCCCTGGTGAAACTGAAGAAAGATTTATGGAAACGTATAATTTCCTTAATGAACTTCCTATCACTTATCTGCATGTATTTACCTATTCTGAAAGAGAAAATACAGAAGCCACAGCTATGGAAGGAGTAGTGCCGGTAGCGGAAAGAAAAAAACGTAATAAAATGCTTAGAATCCTTTCTGAAAAGAAAAAAATGGCATTTTATCAGACTCAACTTGGAAAAACGCTTCCTGTACTTTGGGAGCATGAAAATAAAGACGGAAAAATGTTTGGCTTCACAGAAAATTATGTGAGAGTCCAGAAAGACTTTGATTCCGCATTCGTTAATCAAATCGAATTTCTAAATTTAGAAAAAATCCTGTCAGATGGCACGGTCTCAGTGCAATCTTCTTACCAAAATTTTTTAGCAAAAGCATAGGCTCTTTGCAAAAATTCCACTAAATTTATTTTTAAACTTTTAAATACTACATTCATGAGAGATAAGTTTTTATCTTGGGGAATTGTATTAGTAGTTGCTACATGGATTATAGCACTGCTGATCAGAACGCATTACTGGATACCTACGCTGTTATCCGTAATTTATGCATTAGGTGTGTACAATGCTTACCAATCAAAACATGCTATTTTGAGGAATTTCCCTGTTTTGGGATACTTCAGATATTTTTTTGAGAGTATTTCACCCGAAATGCAGCAGTACTTTATCGAAAGGGAGACTGATGGGAAACCATTTCCAAGAAATCAGCGTTCAGCAGTATACAGACGAGCTAAGAACTTAAGTGATACTGTAGCATTTGGAACACAGCTGGAAGTTAATCATAGAAAATACGAAGGAATCAAACATTCTATCTATGCAAAATCACCTTCGGAAGAGCTTCCAAGAGTTTGGGTAGGCGGAGAGCAGTGTACCCAGCCTTATCATGCTTCTTTATTGAATATTTCTGCAATGAGCTTTGGAGCATTAAGTGATAGGGCTCAGATTTCATTAAATAAAGGGGCGAAAAAAGGAAATTTCTATCATAATACAGGAGAAGGAGGTATTTCACCTTACCATATGGAAGGAGGTGACTTATGCTGGCAGATCGGTACCGGATACTTTGGATGCCGTGATGACGAAGGAAAGTTTAATCCTGAATTATTTAAAAAATACTCAACCCTTCCTAATGTGAAGATGGTGGAGATCAAATTATCACAAGGGGCAAAACCTGGCCACGGAGGTGTTCTTCCGGGAGTTAAAAATACTCCGGAAATTGCAGCAATCCGTCATGTCACACCAGGGATGACTGTAATTTCGCCGCCATCACATAGTTCTTTCTCTGATGCTGCAGGATTGTTGAGGTTTGTACAGCAGCTAAGAGAGCTTTCAGGAGGAAAACCGATCGGATTTAAACTGTGTATCGGAGATACCAAAGAATTTGAAGATATCTGTGTGCAAATGAATGTTCTGAAAATCTATCCGGACTTCATTACGATAGATGGAGCCGAAGGAGGTACAGGAGCCGCACCACCTGAATTTTCAGATGGAGTAGGGATGCCTTTGGAACCAGCTTTGATCTTTGTAAACAGAACGCTTAATAACTATAATTTAAGAAGTAAATTAAGAGTTATTGCCAGCGGTAAAGTTCTTACCAGCCTTGATATTCTGAGAGCAGTTGCTATGGGAGCAGATATGTGTAATAATGCAAGAGGATTTATGTTCTCTTTAGGATGTATTCAGGCATTGAGATGTAATTCCAACAATTGCCCTACTGGAGTGGCTACACAGGATAAAATGCTTATCAAAGGACTTGATGTCACTGATAAAAGTGAAAGAGTGTATCATTTCCATAAAAATACACTTCATACCTGTAATGAATTGATTGCCGCTGCAGGAAGAAGTTCTTATGAAGAGGTAGATGCTACAATGTTTATGAGAGGAGATGAATTTGACCACCTTGCAGATCTTTATTTCCCGGATATTTTGGGGAATGTAAAACAGAAAGCAAGATTTTAAAAAACCATTGAGAAAGCATAAAAATAAAAACCGCCTTATGTACATAAGGCGGTTTTTATTTTTTGTCATTTTTTTATTGTGGTTTTTGTACTTCGTCAGCTGGTCTGTCTGATCTTCCATAGATCTGGAAGTTGAAGATAAATGTTCTGTTTCTGTAAGATTCATTAAAATAAGGATAATGCGGGTTTCTTGCAAAAGCAGCTCTGGAAGGTACAATAATTACCCCCTGTAAATTATATGGGTTTCCTCCAGACAGGTTATCAAAAGCTTTGAACTTCTGTAATGCCTCTCTGAATCCGGGTATTTGATAATAACCTGGCTGTTTGGCAGCGGTAGTGGTAGCAGCATCTATCATCTGTTGTTTTACATAGTAATACATAGGATCAACAAGAGGAATTCCACTTCCGTTAATCGTATTCAGAAAAGTAAGCGTATTGATGAATGACACTGTTCCGTTATTGTCACCTGCAAGACAAGCATAGCTTCTCCCCATGATTTTGATGACATCAGTATCACCAATAGTTTTTCCCTGATCTGCCGCAGGCTGTGCTCCATCTCTCACAATGTAGATTGTTCCTGAAGGTAAGGTCTTATAATTTAGCTCTGATAACTTTTTTTCATGATCATCAATTGTATCTGTAGCACTGAAAGCTTTTATATTTCCTTGTGTATCGAGATAATTCTCATCCATATACTTCTTAATAGCCTGATCATCATAGGAATTTTGTGTATTGATGTCACTTGGTTCCTGGTATGTTTGCACATCATCATCTTTTTTACATGCAGAAAAACACAAAGATCCCGCAAGGATATATAAAAATATTTTTTTCATTTCAAAAAACTTTAATTACTTTACAAATAATATAACGGCAAAAGTATAAAAAAATATGAGAATAGATAAATTTTTATGGAGCATTCGTTTTTATAAGACAAGAAATATTGCAGCAGAGGAGATTAAAAAGAACAGGGTTTCTATAGGAACCTCTGCCGTAAAGTCATCTAAGGAGGTAAAAGAAGGAGATGTTATCAAAATCCGTAAGAATCAAATTGATTATAAAATAAAGGTAATTCAGATTCCTAAAAGCAGAATAGGAGCAAAGCTGGTCCCGCTTCATATACAGGATGTGACAGATAAAGAGCAGTACGAATTACTGAAACTCCGTAAAATGTCACAGGATTACTACAGGAATAAAGGAGAAGGAAGACCTACTAAAAGAGACAGAAGGGATATGGATGAGTATGTAGGTAATGATATCGCTTCTGATTTTACAGATTGGGATGATTTCTTTGGAGAAACAGAGAATGAAGTTGAAAATGAAGATTAAAAGAAATAATAGAAAAGCTCTAGAGATAGAGCTTTTCTATTATTTCTTTTACAATGTCTTCCGGTTCTCTGGAGTCTGTCCCCACACTGAATTGTGCTTTACTATAAAATTGATTTCTCTCAAATAAATGTTTTGCAATGAATTCCGGGAGATCCTCATCAGAGATATTGGCAATTATTGGTCTTTTTTCTTTCTGTTTAGACAGTCGCTCTACCAAAGTTCCTACGGATGTTCTTAAAAAAACACTCCTTGAGCTGTGATTGATGATTTCCATATTGTTATAATACACCGGAGTTCCACCTCCAAGGCTTAAAACAACGTTTTCTTCAGAGGCCAGTATTTCTTCAAGTGCCTCTCTTTCCAGCTTTCTAAAGTAAATTTCCCCCTTTTTCTCAAAGATCTCAGGAATGGTTAATTTATTTCTTCTGGAAATCTCTTTATCGAGGTCAATCAGTTTAAAATCTATTTTTTCGCTTAATATTTTGGAAATGTGAGATTTGCCACTTCCCATGTATCCGATCAATGAAATTACCATGAATTTTTTTTAAACAAATTTGCGAAAAAGTTTTGAGATAAAGAAAAAAGTTATATCTTTGCACCACTTAAAACAAGGGACATTACTTAAATGAAAACTTGATGAGTAAGTGACCGACTCGGTAGCTCAGCTGGTAGAGCAATACACTTTTAATGTATGGGTCCTGGGTTCGAATCCCAGCCGGGTCACTAGCAATAAATATTACTAAATTCTGTGATTTTATTGCCTGCGTGGTGAAATTGGTAGACACGCCATCTTGAGGGGGTGGTTTCCTAAGGATGTGCTGGTTCGAGTCCAGTCGCAGGCACTGCAAAGAAAAATTTATAGTTAATATTGAAATTTATTTCATTTTAATTGTGGCCGACTCGGTAGCTCAGCTGGTAGAGCAATACACTTTTAATGTATGGGTCCTGGGTTCGAATCCCAGCCGGGTCACAAGTTTACTGAAAAGTAAATTTTTTTCATATTAATATTTTGTGATTTGGTGTTTCAAAGGCTTCCTTCAGGAGGCCTTTGATTTTTTATTGATAATAGATGTCAATATCTATAAACTAAAAAACTCTGATCGTTACGATCAGAGTTTGTATTTTTTTTGAAAGTATATAGTTGCTATTAATCTAAGTGCATATTGTCAATCAGTCTCACGCCATCCACAACAACTACTATAAATGCTCTGAAATTTCTGTCTTTGTAGAAAAAATCAGTTTCCTGCAGGGTGTTTTCATCAGCGATTAAGAAATATTCAAGCTGCATTCCGGGTTGATCATCAAAAATATCCGCCACCCTTTCTTTAATTTCCGGAATGGTAACAGTACGGAACCAGTCGTTTACTTTTTGTAAAGTTTCAAAAATAATTTTGGAAGCTTCTTTTCGGTCTTCATGGAGTCTTTGGTTTCTTGAACTTAATGCAAGTCCGTTTTCGGCTCTGTAAATGGAAACACCTGTTATCTTAACCGGAAGATGTTTTTTCTCAACCATTTTTTTGATAATGGCAAGCTGCTGGAAATCTTTTTCTCCAAAATAGGCATGATCAGGCTGTATTTGCCTGAAAAGCTCCTCTACAACAGTTCCCACTCCGTCAAAATGCCCCGGTCTCGATTTTCCTTCCATTTCATTCTCCAGTCCTTCAAAATCATATTGCTTGCTTTCCGCTTTCTCAGGATAGATATCTGCTATCTCAGGAATGTAAACAGCATCTACCAAACCTGAATTTTCTAAGATCAGGATATCCCTGTTGATATCTCTTGGATATTTTTCAAGGTCTTCAGCGCTGTTGAACTGGGTTGGATTTACAAAAATTGAAGAGATAACAAGGTCATTCTCTTTTTTTGCTTCTTCATAAAGAGAAAGATGACCTTTATGTAAAGCCCCCATGGTAGGGGCAAAGCCAATTCTTTTTCCCATTTCTTTCTGTCTTTCAATGAAATCCTGAAGGACTTTCCTGTTTTTTATAACTTCCATAGATTATTTTAATACTATTTCAAAAATACTAAAAATATAACATAATAAAATGCGTTTTTAACAAATTGCAAAAGGGAATTTTCGTAAAAAAATGTTAATTAAAATAATGTTGGATGTTTTTTTGTAATTTTGCACATTAAAGCATTTTTACAAAAATTAGATAGAAAGTTTATGCCGAATCAAAAAATACTGTACATTACTACAGAGATGTTTCCATATCAGGAAGATACCAATATGGCTGCAGTGGTAAACAAAATGGCACTTAAGATGCACAATGAAGGCAATGATGTAAGAGTTTTTATGCCAAGATTTGGACAAATAAGTGAGAGAAAATTCCAACTTCATGAGGTAATCCGCCTTTCAGGAATGAATATTATCATTAATGATCTGGATCAGCCTTTAATCATTAAAGTAGCGTCTCTTCCGGGGGAAAGACTTCAGGTTTACTTTATTGACAATGAAGAATACTTCAAAAGAAAGCAATATTATTTCGACGATGAAGAAATTCCTTTCGATGACAATGACGAAAGAGCTATTTTCTTTGCAAGAGGGGTGATTGAGACGATCAAGAAGCTGAACTGGGTTCCGGATGTGATCCACTTAAATGGTTGGATGTCTTCATTTGTTCCAATTTATCTTAAAACGTATTACGAATCAGATACTTATTTTAAAGACGCTAAAATTGTACTTTCTCTCTATAATGAGAAAGACGCTGATCTGGACAAAAAGATCGATGAAAAGCTGCAATTTGATAATATTTCAGGATTAAAAGCGTTAGATAACCCAACAATCAAAAGCTTTGTTATCGAAAGTATGAACTATGTAGATATGGTGGTGAAGGGAGATGAGTTCCTTGATGAAGACCTGGATCAGGCCTTCAATGTAACCGCTATCCAAAAGTCGGAATATCTTGACATAGATTCTATAAATCAACTTTATTAAAACACATTTTTAATGACTCATACTCTTAAAAGGACTTTCGTCGTAATTTTACTGGCGATTTTCGGAAGTACAATCCTTTATAACTGTGAACCTGATGCAGATTCTCTTGGTGAGCAATTATTTGATAAAGATGCGGCAGCAGGTACTGAAATTCCATATGACCTTATTGCTTACAACTACAACAACAATGATTCTATCAGAAGTGATGCTGCGAGGCTTATCAGCGGATATGATGAGAATGGAGCTGTGCTGACAACCGGAGTTCTGGGAGCTTTTACTGAAAATCAGTTTGGGATGCAGAAAGCTTCTTATGTTACTCAATTGAGAATGCCGGTAGATAATTTTGACTTTACGGGGCCTAATGCAAAAGTGGACTCTGTAGTTTTGGTTGTGAGACCTCCAGCAAACACAGCTAATAATACATATTTCTTCGAACAGGATTCAATAAAAACGAATACCTATGAGAAAAGTGATTTCCCGGTAGATGGTGAAAATATCGCTGTATCTATTAGTAAAAAAACTTACCCTGTTCGTAAATATGGTAAAATCGGAGGAATTTCCAAATCTATGAAAATCAATGTAGAGGAATCTACTACGTTCATGGATACAAATAACGATGCTCTTACACGTTCTAATGCAAACGTAACTACAGGTGAATTGTTAGGATCCGGTGTTTTTGACGGAAATGTGAGTTCTTTAGCTATTACAAAAAAATCTGATGGTTCAACTGTATTTACAGGAAACCTTGGATTCAGAATAAAACTAAGTAATACTGCTTTTTTCCAGACTCATATTATAGATAAAAAAGGAAAACCTGAACTTCAGGATGCGTCCAACTTTACCAGATATTTTAAAGGAATAAAGCTTTCTGTAGAAGAAACAGACAGATACCTGTTCCAGTTCTCACCTAATGATATGGAACTGATCATGTATTATAAATATGATAAAACAGATAATGGTACTGTAACAAGACCGCAGACAACACTTAAGTTCAACTTAGGATCTGCTAATGCTCATCTCGGACAGTATGAATATAACAGATCAGGGTCAGCACTTTCAAATGCTCTGGCAACAAGCAGCAGCCAGGTCGGTGATCCGAAAATTTTTGTTCAGGGTATGGGAGGACCATCTGCAGTAGTGAGAATCCCGGACGAAACTATTGCAGCACTTAAAGATTTATTTGTTAAAGACAAGATCGGTATCATAGGAGCTAAAATCAGATTTTATGTAGATCCATCTAGCTGGGTGAATAAAAATTCAACGGAAGACAGAAGATTTACTATTGTTCCTATTAAGACAAAAACAGGTACCATATTAGATTTCTCATCTTTTTCATTGGATACGCTAGCTGGTCTTAGTCTATATTATTATAACCAGAAACCTGAGTACTATGACTTTGTGGTAACAAAAACACTTAAGGATATTATTGAAGGGAAAAAGGAGAAAGATGATAAAGGAGATGATGTTCTGATAGTTAACAGACCTTTTTATATCAACACAGGATCGTTTGTTAGCAGTGCTACAGGAAGTCTTGTAGGTGCTCTTAGAACAACCAGAGCATTTGATATGAACAGAGTAATTCTTACAGGGACAGAAAAAACGAACCCGAATAGAGTTCAGTTGAGAGTAACTTACGCTACAAAAAAATAAAACACAAAAAAATAAAACACTAGACAAAATAAATATGTGCGGAATAGTAGGATATACAGGTTTTCAAGACGCTTACGAAATTGTAATCAATGGTCTTAGAAGATTAGAATATAGAGGATATGACAGTGCCGGAATTGTTTTAGAAGGTCCAGATAATAAACTTGAAGTAGAAAAAACAAAGGGGAAGGTAGAGGATTTGGTGAATATCTCAGAAAACTTAAAAGGAAAATTCAAAGTTGGAATGGGCCACACACGTTGGGCTACCCACGGAGTTCCAAGTGACAGAAATTCCCACCCGCATTTGTCAAACAATGGGAAAATAGCAATCGTACATAATGGTATCATAGAAAACTATGATACCATTAAAACAATGCTTACAGAAAAAGGTTTTACTTTCAAATCCGAAACAGATACTGAAGTGTTGGTAAACCTTATCCAGTATTTTATGGATCTTAAGTCTGAAACTGATTTTCCAACAGCAGTAAGATATGCCCTTAATGAGGTATACGGAGCTTATGCAATTACAGTTCTTCATGAAGATTATCCGGGAGTATTGGTAGTAGGAAGATTAGGTTCTCCTCTGGCAATAGGAATCGGAGATAAAGAATACTTTATCGCTTCTGATGCTTCTCCTTTTGTAGAATTTACAAAAGAAGCAATCTACCTTGAAGAAGGGCATATGGCAACAATCTCTCTGGAAAATGGTGTAGATATCAGAACAATCAATGAAAACTCTAAAATTGAGCCTGAAATTCAGGAACTTAAAATGAGCTTGGAACAGATTGAAAAAGGAGGATATGAGCATTTTATGCTTAAAGAAATCTTTGAACAGCCTAAGTCTGTACATGATACAATGAGGGGTAGACTTCTTGTAGATGAGGGAGTTATCAAAATGGCAGGAATCTGGGATCATGTTGAAAAATTCAAAAATGCCAACAGAATTATTATCATTGCCTGCGGTACTTCATGGCATGCAGGTCTGATTGGAGAATATTTGATTGAAGAGTATGCGAGAATTCCAGTAGAAGTAGAGTATGCTTCAGAATTCAGATACAGAAATCCTATTATCACAGATAAAGATGTTGTTATTGCCATTTCTCAGTCAGGAGAAACAGCAGATACCATGGCAGCATTAAAATTGGCAAAAGAAAAAGGAGCATTTATATATGGTATCTGTAATGTAGTAGATTCTTCAATCGCGAGAATTACAGATGCTGGCTCGTATACTCACGCAGGTCCTGAAATAGGGGTGGCTTCTACAAAAGCATTTACAGCACAGCTTACCATCCTTAGTTTGATTGCATTAAAATTAGGAAAGCATAACGGGAATTTAGGAAATGCTGAATTCATGAGTTTAATTGCTGAGCTTGATGCTATTCCTAAAAAAATAGAAGAAGTACTTAGTACCACTCATGAGCTGACTCAGAATATCGCAAAAGACTTTGTGAAAGCAACCAATTTCCTTTATTTAGGAAGAGGTTACAACTATCCTGCCGCTTTAGAAGGGGCTTTAAAGCTAAAAGAAATTTCTTATATTCACGCAGAAGGATATCCTGCCGCAGAGATGAAACATGGCCCGATTGCTTTGATCGATGAAAATATGCCAATCGTAATTATAGCTCCTAAAAAAGGACATTATGATAAAATTGTGAGTAATGTTCAGGAAATTAAGGCAAGAAAAGGGAAAATCATCGCTGTAGTCAATAAAGGAGACCGTCAGGTAAGTGCAATGGCAGATTATGTTATTGAAATTCCTGAAACATCAGAATGTTTCTCGCCAATCGTTGCTTCCGTACCTCTACAACTGCTTGCTTACTATATTGCAGTCTATAGAGGAGCAAACGTGGATCAGCCGAGAAACCTTGCAAAATCTGTAACCGTGGAATAAAAAGTAGTTGTAAATAAAATAAATTTAGATTTCTTCCGTTATTTCAAAAAAAATCTTAAAAGTTTCTTAAAAAAATTATATATTTACGGCTTAATTATAAAAATTAACATGAAAAGGATATTTCTTTTATTATTGTCTGCGTCAGTAGCATCGGTATCTTGTTCAGGTGGTGGCAGCTCTTCTGTAGGGAAGCCTGGAACAAAAGGAGAATTGATACCAAGAGAAAAAACGAAATCATTTGTTGCGGAAAGACCATACGGAATGGTCGCAATTCCAGCAGGTTCATTTGTTGCCGGTTTAGCAGACCAGGATCCAACAAATACCCCTGAAAAAGCAGCATTGAAAACCGTTACTGTTTCTTCTTTCTTCATGGATGAAGCAGAAACTACCAATGCAGAATACAGAGTATTTATCAATTATGTAAGAGATTCTATCGCAAGAACTTTACTAGCCGAAGCTGCCGGAGAAGGTGGTGACGAAGGAGGCCGTAAGGGAGCAGCTATAGGAGATTATGCATACCTTGCTAAAAAAGAAGAAAATTTAACGCCTTATCAAGAATATATGGAAGGCCAGGGTGGCCGTGATGACGGAAGCTATGATTCCAGCAAAAGATTAGATTGGAAAATTCCTTTACACTGGAGTACAACAAAATATCCTGACGTAGAGTACGCAGAGGTTTTAGAATCTATGTATCTACCTTCTTCTTCAAGAATTGGAAACGAAAGAATTTTAGATGTAAGTAAGCTTAAATATACCTACCGTTGGGGGGATATGGATGCTGCACTTGCAGATAACGAAAGAGGTGCAAACTATCTGAAGAGTCAGAGTATCGCAATCTATCCTGATACTACTGTTTGGGTAAAAGATTTTCACTTTGCTTACAATGAGCCATTGTTTGAACAGTATTTCTGGCACAAAGCTTACAAAAGCTACCCTGTAGTTGGTGTAACCTGGGATCAGGCAAGAGCTTATTGTAACTTCAGATCTAAATTGAAAACTGATTACAACGAAAGTTTAAAAAGAAAAAAACAAAGACCATTGCAGTTCCGTCTTCCAACTGAAACTGAATGGGAATATGCTGCAAGAGGAGGTATGCAAAATGCTACTTACCCTTGGGGTGGTCCATATTTAATGGATGACAGAGGTTGTTACCTTGCCAACTTCAAACCGAAGAGAGGTAACTATATGGAAGACGAGAAAAAAGGTACTTATACATATACAGCTCCAGTTAAGAAATTTAAGAAAAATGGGTTTGGGTTATTTGATATGGCTGGAAACGTTTCTGAGTGGACACTATCTTCGTTTAACAATTCTTCATCAGGATTCTCTTCTACATTAAATCCTTCTACTAAAGATAAAAAGGATACGAAGAAATCTGTAAGAGGTGGATCTTGGAAAGATATAGGATATGCACTAATGACAGGTGCTAGAGACTGGGAAAGAAAAGATTCCGCAAGAAGCTATATCGGATTCAGAACTGTTCAGGATATTCCTGAAGCAGCAGTTAAGCCAAGAAGAGTTAACAGATAATTAACCGACAATTATTTTTCAATACAATTTTATTTAACATTAAAAAAACTAACTCAATATGTTTAAGACTAAAGATGCTTGGATGAATTTCTTCTATTCATTCGGTGCTGCAATTGTAATTCTTGGAGCTTGGCTTAAAATTACTCACATTACCCTGGGACCAATTAACGGTAATATCGCTCTTACGGTAGGGCTTATTACAGAGGCTATTATCTTTATTATTTTCGCATTTGACCCTCCAAAAACTGAAGAGTCTTATGCATGGGAAAATGTTTATCCTGAATTATTAGATAAGCATGCTCACCCAAACCCACTACATTCTAATGTAACGACTAAAAATACAAACGCACAATTTGCTGAATTAGAAAACTCTCTTTCTAACAAATTGGATAAAATGCTTCAGGATGCTAAATTAGATGTTCAGTTATTTGATAGATTAAGAACAGGAATTGATAAATTCTCAAGTTCTGTTGACCAAATTAATCAAACAGTTGATGTATCTGCTTCTACACATAAATATAACGATCAGCTAAACAAAGCTGCTCAACATATGGAAAGCATGAATGCGTTATACGCAATGCAGCTTGAAAGCGGTAAAAAGCAATCTGAATTTGCTAACAAATATGTGGCAGATATGCAGAAGTCAGCAGAGCAATCTGAAAAATTCAATCAAGAGCTACAAGGTTTAACAACTAATCTTAATAATTTAAATAGAGTTTATGGTGGTATGCTTACTGCTATGAAGTCTTAATTCCTAACCATTTCTAAATTTAACTACTTAATTAAAAAACAAAGAAAAGAGAATGGCACAAGGAAAACAGACACCTCGTCAGAAGATGATCAACCTGATGTATTTGGTGTTCATCGCGATGATGGCCCTAAATATTGATGCAGAAATCATCAGATCCTATTATGACTCTACAAAAGCGTTGAATGAGACTAGGACTTTAACAGAAAAGAAAAACGAAAAGATTTTTGAAAGAACCCTGGAGGCTAAGGCGCAACAGGTTCCGGATACTTACGCAGAACCTTGGGCACAGTATAAAGTACTGAAATCTAAAATTGATGTGTTAGTGAAATCAGCTCAGGATATCAAAGACTTGTTGAAAAAACAATCTGAGTTTCATGAGAAAGATAAAGACGGTAAAGATATTGATGTAGCTGAAAACTTTGCTGCATTAAATAATAATGAAGCTACAACTGAGTATTTCTTTAAAGAAGGAGATGAAAATGCACCTTCAAAGAATGCGTTAGACCTAAAAAATAAAATTGATGAAGTAAGAAAATATATCAATGCTACTTTTGGGAATAATGCTCAGCTTAAAGATTTAGTTGAAAGAGCTAACAAGTCTCTTATTGCAGAATATCCTAAAGGAAAATCTCCAAATGAAAAGACCTGGTTCCAAAATAAATTTTACCATCAGCCTTTAATTGCTGCGATATCTAATTTGGAAATTATCCAAAATGATGCCAGAAATGTACAGTCTGATGCATTGGCACTATTACTTCAGGAAAAAGTAGATGCGAATATTAAATTCTCAAGCTATGAACCTATTGTTTCAGGTCCGGTAGATATCCAGGCGGGAAAACAAGCTGAAGTAAAAGTAATGTTAGGTACTTATTCTAACAGTAATAAGATCAGCATTTCCGGAGTGAGCAAAACGGAAAATGGTAAAGGTTCTATTGCCATTTCAGGTTCTGGAATTGGTGAACATAAATTAGGAGGAACTATTACATTAACAGATGCTACAGGTAAGCCGCAAAGTTTCCCTTGGACGCATACTTATAACGTAATTGCAGGACCTAGAGAAGTAAAACTTGAAAAAGGATTATTACTTTCTGCAGATAAAATGAATGTAATGTATAGAGGACTTGAGAACCCTGTATCAGGATCAATCTTAGGTGCCGATAATTCCAAACTTTCATTATCCGCTCCTGGAGCTTCAGTGAAGAATATTGGACCGGGTAAATGGAGTGTTAAACCAGCTGCAGGTAATGTAGTTAAATTAACATTATCAGGTGTTGATCCTTTCGGAAAATCAGTATCTCAGGTATTTGAATATAGAATTAAGAATGTTCCACCACCTAGAGGTGAGATGAGAGGTCAGAATGTATTGTCTATGCCGGCAACTTCTATTCCTAACCAATCTGTACAGGCTGCTATTCCTGACTTTGACTTCCCGGTTTCATTTACTGTTACTCAGTTTATGGTAAGAATACCTGGTAGAGCAGCTCTACTTGTTCATGGTAACTCACTGGATGAAGCAGCAGGTCTGGTTAAGAATTTAAGAACGGGTGATGTAGTTTCTATCTTTGATATTAAAGCTACAGCTCAGGGGCTTGATGGTCAGGTGATTAAAAACATTACTCCTATAATTATTAATGTTCAATAGGACTAAAAATTGTAATTTATTATGAAAAAATATATTAGCACTCTTTTAGTATTAGTTTCGGGATTTGCCTTTTCCCAGACTATTCTAAACGCTTCTTCTGCAGAAGAGTTTAGACAGATGAGAGCGGACAACAAACAAAAAGTTGGTGATACTATTATAGATAAAACAGTAAAGCCTCTTGAATATGGATTTGTTGAGGATAAAGATATCCTTAAGAGTATGTTTGTTTGGGAAATCATTGATATGAATGATAAGATCAACCAGCCATTCTATTATGACAATCCGGATGGCCTTCTTGCCACTCCTACAAGATCTCTATATCAGTTGTTATTAGATGCTGCTTTAACTGGAAAAATTGAGCAGGTTTATGATGATGAAAACTTTACCGTAAAGCTTTCACCTGAAGGAATTCAGAAAAGATTGGAAAAAGTAATCATTAATGATGCTGCTATCGATATCCTAAATTCTGGAAGACAGCTTACAGATCAGGAAAAGAAACAATATACCGATGTATTTAAGACCACTACTGATAAAGTAAAAGTTCTTAAAATAATGGGTATGTGGTTTATTGATAAGAGAGATGGGCAGATGAAATACAGACCTTTGGGAATTGCTGCAATGGGTCCTGATCCTGCAGTACAGGGTGTTATTGGGCCTGATGGGAAACCTATTGCCAGCAACGATGAGCTGATCGATTTGTTCTGGATTTTCTATCCTAATGCAAGAGATATTTTAGCAAATAACTATGTTTTCAATAGAAAAAATTCTTCTGCTGACTTATCTTTTGACGATGTGATCAATGCAAGAAGATTCTCTTCTGTTATCTATAAATCTTCAAGCGGTTTAGGAGACGGCACAATCAAAGATTATGTTCCTAAAGATGCTGATGATCAGTTAGAAGAAAGTAACAGAATCAAAGCACAGATTCTGGAAATGGAAAATGATATGTGGAATTACTAACTTTCACTTGATATTTATACAAAACCTGAGTACTTTTACTCAGGTTTTTTTTTATTATGAGAAATGTAGATTATATTATTGTAGGCGATGGATATGCAGGGCTTTTTTTAGCCCATCACCTGATTATGAATAAAAAGTCCTTTGTGATCTTTTCCGAAGGAAAAAAGAGTGCTTCACAGGTTTCTGCAGGCATCATTAATCCTGTTGTTCTTAAGAAGTTTACCACATTCTGGAAAGCGCAGGAGCAGATTGATTTTCTTAAGGCAAGTCTTAAAGAAATAGAATCCTATACCGGAGAAAATTATTTGATTAATGCACCTATCCACAGAATCTTTCATGATGAGAATGAACAGAACCTGTGGCTGAAAAAATCGGCAAATGAAGAATTAACTAATTTTCTTGATCAAAATTTCGATCACTTAAATGGGGTAAAAAACGATTTTCTTACGGGAAAGGTGAGTCAGTCTGCCAGACTGAATGTAAGTGGTTTTTTTGCAGGTTTATTCAGTTTTTTTGAAAAAAATGATCATTTAATAAATGAAAAGTTTGATTATACCAAAGTAAACCCTTCTGAATCATCCTATAAAGATTTTATTTTTAAAAATATTATTTTTTGTGAGGGAATGGGAGTGAAAGACAATCCGTATTTTTCAGAAATTATGGTAAATCCCAATAAGGGACATCATATAAAAGTTAAACTATCACAGCCAATTCCTGAAAACATAACCATTAAAAAGAAACACTTCTTATTCCCTACGGGAAATGGGCTTTATTTTTATGGAGGAACTTATGACAGAGAACAGCTTCACCAGCATATTGATGAATCGGCGGTTGCTCAGTTGGTTAAAGGACTTTCCGAATTTTATCCTTACGATTTTGAAGTTGAGGAAGTACACTTTGGTTTTCGACCTACAGTAAAAGACCGAAGACCAATTATTGGCAGGCATGAAAATTTCAGTAACTTATATGTATTTAATGGGTTGGGGGCCCGTGGTATTTTGAACGGCTGTTATTTTTCAAGAGACCTTATTCGTTTTATTGAAGAAGATATCCCATTGCATGAAGAAGTTTCATGGGACAGGTTTAAATAATTACGAGTAGTAAGTCATTCAACATTTCAGAAAACCAATGTCAAATTTATGAATGAAAATATTTTAGGTATCGTTGCAGGAGTTCTCACTTCTATTTCCATGATTCCTCAGCTAATAAAGGTTATTCGGGAAAAAAATGTGGAAGATATTTCCTTACTCATGCTTTTGGTTCTTATTTCAGGGCTGTCATTATGGGTGTGGTATGGCTTCAAGAAGGATGAACTGCCTATTATAATATCGAATTCATTTGCCGTACTGGTGAATATAAGTCTTCTGATCTGTTACATGAAGTACAATAAAAAGTAATTCTGAAATTAAGAATAAAAAAAGGACGCCTTACAGAATAAGGCGTCTTTGTATTTTAACTGCAGACTGCAGACTATTGAAGAACAAATTTAGCTAAAGGAGCCATTCTTGCTTTGTTTAAAGTCAGTGTATTTCCATTTACAGAATAGTTATCTGCTGCCAGAATTGCTTTCGTAAACTGATTTTCAATATCAAGATCTTCACAAGCCATCATCGTAGACATTCCCTGATTGAATTTAATTCTCATTATTTCAGGTTTGATCTCAAAAGTACCACCCAGCCCGTTACAGCCTGCATGACCTTCATACCTCATTCCATCCATTTCCAGTTTGAAATAAGGGTTGTTTTTAGGGTTTTTCAGCTTGATAGGCTGCCCGTTAAGCTCAGTTAATTTCCAGGTTTTTCCTGTAATATCAGCATTTGTTTTTTGTGCACTGGTTTGTGGTTTACAAGAAACAACAAGGAAAGTGGCCAGAACAAGTGCGGATAAATAATAATAAAAGCTTTTCATAATTGTTATTTTTAATATGAATTTGGATACATTATGCTAATATGATGCCATTTTTGCTGGCCCTGAGTCTTTTTTTGCCTGTTTAAGATGGAAAAGGACCATGTCTACATTTTTCTTTAAAAACGTGATATTTCCTTTAATTTCAGAGTATTGGTACTCTTCATTAGAAGCCGTGTACTCAGGTAAAGCAATGCTTTTTTTAAGGTCATAAGTTTTACCGTTTAAATGTACAGTGGCTGTATTTTTAGTACTGTTGATAGATACTTCTATCTTTTCTCCGTCGCTGTCTACATAGATATTCTTAGAAATATCATCTGTATTTTCAGGAGTGGCTGCGGTAATGGTTTCGGCTTCTTTTCCCGGATGTTTACACGCTGCTAAGGAAACAATGGTCAATCCCCAAAGGATAGGTGTTAATAATTTTTTCATAGTGATAAGTGATTTTAAAGTGTTTCATGAATTGTGGTGTTAATACTATATAAAAATACGAATATTTTTAATCAATATATGTTAATTTTACATAAAATAATAGTATTTTTTAATTAGCCAGCCTGTGACACGGCTATCTTAAAAACATTTTTCAGAGAAACAGGAGGTTACGAACTGTAGATTTAGAAATTCAATAAAGATATTTTAACTGTCTTGTTTTCAATTAAATCAATATTTTTTTTTCATTTGTCATTGGTGTGTAAATTTTTTGCAAAAGTAATTTAAAAATAAGACAATGCTGATATGAAGATGTAAATAATTAAGAATCATGATAAAACTTAGTTTTTCTTACATTTATTTTTTTTCCTTATAAAGAATTATTTTCAAGTAAAATTTTTAAAAAATGATGGTATGGAATGTTAAAAAAAGCAACATCTCTGTTATCTATTCCTGCTTTTTCGTTTTAAATTAATAAGGTTTTATGAATTTTAAGTTTATTTTAATGTAACACTATAATAGCCAAAATAGCCCTTTAATAAAGGGAAAGATGGATATTTGTGAGGGATAGGAATTTAAGTATTTTAAAGAAGAGTTAAATTTTGTTAATCCAGTATGATAATATCAAAATCTGGGTGTACATTTGCGACTTCAAAATGAGAAACTTTATAGTATACTTTTTAACCGGTCTTTTTCTGCTATTCGTAGTAGAAAGTAGAATTGATGTTAGAACTCTTCGGAATGATTATACAGGTCATGCTTCTCATCATATGCCCAAAAAAGCCAACCGCCTCAATCAGACTTTTGAGAAGCTTTCTGTTCAGCAGATGGGAGATAATGTAGACAGTTCTACTTTGGAACTTACCGAAAATGATTTCCAACTATCGGATATTATGCCTGCAATTATTGCTTTTGCAAGTGTTTTCAGTCTGATCTACATTTTTGGCCTTAAAAGTTATAAGCGTCTAAAACCGGATATTCACGGTTTTGTTTTTGGCTTTGCTGCCAAAAGATTTATTCTTATCCGTTCTATCAGAATTTAAAATTTCACTTTCCAATTCATTTTCTGCCTGATGATTTTATCTCAGGGAGATATCTTTCGTTGTGTATGCCGGTAATCATCACATCGTGCCATCTTTTATTACCATTTATTTCTATTCAAAACATTAACGAATTATATAAGCTCTAGAATTATGATAAAAAGAGTTGCTTCGGGAATTGCACTGAGTGCCCTGTTATTGGCCGTTGGTTGTAATAAGAAGAAAGAAGAAAAGGAAGAAGTTACGGTATATCCTGTGACATCTCCTGTAGTGATGGATACTGTCATTAATAAAGAATATGTTGCTCAGATCCAGTCTGTAAAGAACATTGAAGTGAGAGCTCAGGAAAAAGGGTTCCTGGAGAAGATCTTTGTGGATGAAGGACAATATGTGCAGGCAGGACAAACGCTGTTCCGTATTATGCCTAAGCTTTATCAGGCAGAATTGTTAAAAGCAAAAGCAGAGGTAGAACAGGCGTCTATTGAACTTAAAAATGCAAGTACTCTGGCTGGTAACAATATTGTATCTAAAAATGAAAGAGCAATGGCTAAAGCCAAGCTTGATGCTGCAAATGCAGAAATGAAACTGGCTCAGATCCACCTTTCATTTACTGACATTAAAGCTCCTTTTTCCGGTATTATCAACAGAATTCCTTTGAAACTGGGAAGCTTGGTGGACGAAGGTGATTTACTGACTTCATTGTCTGACAATACAAGTATTTATACGTATTTCAACGTTTCTGAACCAGAGTATTTAAGTTATCAGACCCATGCTGCAGACAGAGGCAGCAATCAGGTTTCACTGATTACTGCTAATGCAGAAATGTATTCGCAGAAAGGAGAAATTCAGACTATTGAAGGAGAATTTGATAACGAAACAGGTAATATAGCATTCCGCGCTAAATTCCCAAATCCGGATAAACTACTAAGAAATGGAGAAACAGGAAAAGTACAGATGACGATGCCGGTTCATAATGCTCTGATTATCCCACAGAAAGCAACGTATGAAATTCAGGATCAGAAATATGTTTTTGTTATTGATAAGAACGGGACAGCAAGATCAAGAAATATTAAAGTTGCCTATGAACTTCCGGATCTCTATGTGGTAGGATCAGGGCTTTCAAAAGGAGATCAGATTCTGCTGGAAGGAGTTCAGAAAGTAAAAGATGATCAAAAGCTGAAAACAAAATTCCAGGATCCTAAAAAGGTTCTTCAATCATTGAAATTAAAAGCGGAGTAGGACTCTAAAGTGAAGAAATATGTTTAAGAAATTCATTCGCAGACCTGTTCTGTCTATTGTAATCTCATTGATTATCGTATTTATGGGAGTACTGTCATTGGTAAAGCTTCCGGTGACTCAGTTCCCGTCCATTTCTCCGCCTAAAGTAAATATTACGGCAGAGTATCCCGGTGCCAATAACGAATTGTTGATTAAATCCGTAATTATTCCCCTCGAAAGAGGTCTGAATGGTGTTCCGGGGATGAAATATATGTCATCCAATGCCGGAAATGACGGGGAGGCTGCTATTCAGATTGTATTTGATCTGGGAACAGATCCCAATGTAGCAGCGGTAAACGTTCAGAACCGTGTATCATCGGTAGTTAACAAGCTTCCTCCTTTGGTGGTGCGTGAAGGGGTGAAAATTACCCGTGAAGAGCCTAACATGTTGATGTATATTAACCTGTATAGTGATGATCCTAAAGCTGACCAGAAATTCCTTTTCAACTATGCAGATATCAATGTAATGTCTGAACTGAGAAGGGTAAGTGGTGTTGGTTTTGCCGATATCCTGGGTACCCGTGAGTATGCAATGCGTGTGTGGCTGAAACCGGACAGACTTACAGCGTATAATATTTCTGCCGATGAAGTGATGGAGGCGCTGAATGAACAAAGTTTGGAAGCTTCTCCGGGAAAAACAGGAGAGAGTTCAGGAAAAAGAGCGCAGTCTTTTGAATATGTATTAAAATATCCGGGGCGTTTCAATAATGAAAAGGATTATGGAAATATTATTTTAAAGGCGAAGCCCAATGGCGAATCCGTAAGATTAAAAGATGTTGCAGACATCGAGTTCGGAAGTTCAATGTATGATATTTATTCTACTCTGAATGGTAAACCTTCTGCGGCTATCACAGTAAAACAGTCATATGGATCTAATGCAAGCGACGTTATTAAGAATGTAAAAGCTCTGATGTCTGACCTTGAAAAGAACAATTTCCCTAAAGGAATGCATTACGAGATCAGTTATGACGTTTCCAGGTTCCTGGATGCATCCATGGAAAAAGTTATCCATACCTTATTTGAGGCTTTTATATTGGTAGCTATTGTGGTATTTTTATTCCTTGGAGACTGGCGTTCAACACTTATTCCAGCACTGGCGGTTCCTGTGTCACTGGTGGGAACCTTTGCGGTAATGTCCGCATTTGGTATTACCCTGAATATGATTTCGTTATTTGCATTGGTAATGGCCATCGGGGTCGTCGTCGATGATGCAATTGTCGTTATTGAAGCGGTTCACGCCAAGATGGAAGAGAAAAACCTTTCCCCTTTAAAGGCTACAGAAGAAGCAATGCATGAGATCAGCGGTGCAATTATCGCTATTACGCTGGTTATGGCCTCTGTATTTATTCCTATTGCATTTATGTCAGGGCCGGTTGGGGTATTTTACCGTCAGTTCTCTATTACAATGGCTTCGTCTATTATCCTGTCAGGGGTGGTAGCTCTTACGTTGACGCCGGCGCTTTGTGCCCTGATCTTAAAAAACAATCATGGAAAAGCAAGAAAGAAAACGCCGATTACTGTTTTCCTTGATAAATTCAATAATATATTTACAAAAGGGGCAGGGCGATATGAAAAAATGCTTAATAAAACGGTAACAAAGAAAACAATTACATTACCCTTATTATTAGCCTTTTGTGCAGGTACTTATTTTCTGACTAACTCAATTCCTTCCGGATTTATTCCTGCGGAAGACCAGGGAATGATTTATGCAATTATCCAGACTCCTCCGGGATCAACACTGGAGAGAACCAACCAGATTGCGAAAGAACTTTTGAAAGAATCTGAAGGAATTGACGGAGTACAGTCTGTTTCCTCACTGGCAGGATATGAAATCCTGACTGAAGGGACAGGATCAAACTCCGGAACCTGTCTGATCAATCTTAAAAGCTGGGATGAACGTAAAGAATCTGCAGCAGAAATTATTGAAAAACTGGAGGAAAAAGCTAAGAATATTCCGGGTGCCAATATTGAATTTTTCCAACCCCCTTCGGTTCCGGGATATGGGGCTGCCGGAGGTTTTGAACTTCGTTTGCTGGATAAGGCAGGAAGTGGAGATTATCATAAAATGGAGCAGGTAAGTAATGATTTTGTAAAGGAACTTAAAAAACGTCCTGAGCTGGGATCAGCATTTACATTCTATTCTGCGAGTTTTCCACAATATATGCTTAGAATAGACAATGACCTTGCTGAACAGAAGGGCGTATCCATTGAAAAAGCGATGGATAACCTGTCAACGCTGATTGGTTCTAACTATGAGACCAGTTTTATCCGTTTTGACAGACCTTATAAAGTAATTGTTCAGGCTGGCCCGCAATACCGCGCATTGCCAAGCGACCTGCTTAAGCTCTATGTTAAAAATGACAAAGATCAGATGGTTCCATACTCTGATTTTATGAGGCTGGAAAAGGTATATGGATTATCTGAGATGACCAGACATAATATGTACAACTCAGCACAGGTAAGTGGAACCCCGGCACCGGGATACAGCAGCGGACAGGCGATTAAAGCCATTCAGGAAGTTGCAGATAAAACACTTCCAAGAGGTTTTGGTATTGACTGGGCAGGTATTTCAAAAGATGAAGTGAGCCGTGGAAATGAAGCGGTATTTATTTTCCTTGTGTGTTTAGGATTCGTGTACCTTATTCTTTCTGCACAGTATGAAAGTTTCATTCTTCCGCTTCCGGTGATCTTATCACTTCCGGTGGGGATTTTTGGGGCCTTCTTATGTTTAAAACTTTTAGGACTGGAAAACAATATCTATGCACAGGTGGCGATGGTAATGCTTATTGGACTTTTAGGTAAAAATGCAGTATTGATCGTAGAATTTGCCGTACAGAAAAAAGCAGAAGAAGGTATTCCGGTGATGCAGGCTGCCATTGAAGGGGCTGCTATCCGTTTCCGACCAATCTTAATGACCTCTTTTGCATTTATTGCCGGGCTGATTCCTTTGGTAATAGCTACCGGACCGGGAGCTGTAGGGAACAGAACTATTGGAACAGCAGCAGCAGGAGGAATGCTCATAGGAACAATCTTCGGACTGATGATTATTCCAGGATTATACTACATCTTCGGAACTATTGCTGAAAAATCCAAACTCGCGAGATATGAAGAAGAAAATCCTTTAACAGAACAAACTGAACCTTATGAACATGATGGAAAATTCGAAGACTAAAAATATAATCACAGCTGTTGCCTTATCGCTTGTTTTGGCAAGCTGTAAGGCTCCAATGGCGACCGTCATAAAAGACGAGGTAAAAGGAAATATACCTCAGAACTTTAATCAGGAAGAGCAGCAGGATGCTAACAATAACAGCGGGACAACTCCCTGGAGACAGTTTTTTACTGATCCCAATCTGGTAAGCCTGATTGAAACAGCTTTAAAGAATAATCAGGAACTTTTGATCACCCTTCAGGAGATTGAAATTGCCAAAAGCGGAGTTTTAGCAAAGAAAGGAAGACTGACTCCAACAGTTTCTGCAGGAATAGGAGCAGGGCTGAAAAAAGCAGGCCGATATACCAGTGAAGGTGCTGGTGATGCCACTACAGAAATAGAACCGGGAAAATCAATGCCTGATCCCCTGGGGAATTTTGAGGCAGGTTTAAATGCAAGCTGGGAAATTGATATCTGGAAAAAACTCAGAACTGAAAAAGAGTCTGCTGTAGCTCATTACCTTTCTACCGTAGAGGGAAAAAACTTTGTACTGTCTAACCTGATTGAAGAAGTAGCTGATAATTATTATGAATTATTAGCCCTGGATAATCAGCTGGATATTATACAGCAGTATATTAAACTTCAGCAGAAAGCATTGGAGATTTCTAAAATTCAGAAAGAAGCGGCAGCGGCAACGGAACTGGCGGTGAAAAAATTTGAAGCAGAGCTGGCAAAATCTAAAGCATCAGAATACACGATCCGTCAGCAAATCACTGAAAAGGAAAATGAAATTAATGCTTTATTGGGGAGATATCCACAATCTATTGTGAGATCGAAGGAAAACTTTATGTCCACTATTCCGCAGACAGTCTATACCGGTATTCCGTCACAGTTATTAGCTAATCGTCCTGATATCAAACAGGCGGAGCTGGAATTAAAATCTTCAAAGCTGGATGTAGAGGCTGCACGAAAAGAGTTTTATCCGTCTCTGGAGATTTCTGCAACCTTAGGACTGGAAGCCTTCAAGCCATCATATCTGGTGAAAATGCCGGAATCTATAGCCTATAATCTGGCAGGAGAGTTAGCGGGACCACTTATCAATAAGAGTGCTATAAAAGCCAACTTTCAGACTGCAGATGCAAAACAGATCCAGGCACTGTATGAATATGATAAAACAATATTAAATGCTTATCTGGATGTAGCCAATCTGATGTCGAAGGTTAAAAACATTGATCAGTATTATCAATTGAAATCCCAGGAAACAAAGGCTCTGGATCAATCAATTGACATAGCTAACCAGTTGTTCCGAAACTCCAGAGCAGATTATCTTGAAGTTCTTTTGAATCAGAGAGATGCTTTGGATGCTAAAATGGAACTGATAGAAGCAAAACAGAAACAATTAAGTACAGTAGTCGATATCTACAAAAGTTTAGGTGGCGGCTGGAAATAAAATATCATAATTCAGTCAATAAACAGTTAATGTTTTGGGCTAATTCCTCCGGGGGTTAGCCTTTTTTGTTTTTTATTACGAAGGATTTAATTCTACTTTAGAATATTACAAAAAATGTATATAATAATAGATTGATTTAGTATAACAAACTTTTTTGGATATTTGAAGTTTTGTTAAGAATTGTTAAATTTGTAATAAGGAAGACTAGCAAAAAGGTAAGTATTCAATAGTTTCATTAACTAAATGCGTCAAGGGATTCAATCCACTGATAATAATTACCTGTCTGAAACTATCCCAGATTCTTCCTCAGGCAATGATAGAAGAGGGGCAATAGCATCAATTTCATATTACCAGTATTATAGCTATTATAACTCGCTATGAACTATAACAATCATTAGTTTTATGATATATGCCCTTAGATTCATAGTACAGCTCACCTGTTTTTCTATCAATTCTTACATAGAATGATTCACTGGAAACCGGACATCTTTTAAATTTTGCTAGATTAAGATAAATAAAATCTTTATCCATCTTAAATGAACCCCCTACTGGATTTTTACGATCAAACCATAAACCATAAGTTTTCGCAATCAATAATGCTTCAGATAAATTATCAACATAATCAATAAATTTAATTAATTCGTTCTCAGTTGTAAAATATTCAATAGTTTTATTATTACATGATACTATATACGAGAAACAACCATCTGGCATACATTCTGCAAAAAAACCGCTCTCAATTGAATGATTTTCTTTACATCTGTTATTTCCTGTGATTTTCTTTTTTTCATAGACTAATTTTTCCATTGAGGAATATTTTTGCACTACTTTCCAATATTCATATTTTTTGTTTGGTATGATAGATTGGTACAAATGATCTTTAAAAAATAAACTATCAGGAATTTTTAAATAATCACTTGGAATATCAATTTGAGAAAACATCAAATTAAAAAATAAAGTAAAAATTAATGATATAATTAATTTAATCTTAATAACTTTTCTATTTTTAGATTTCATATTGTTTTTATTTTAGATTTAAAAATTCAATATAGCTGATTGAATATCTTCTTATAGTTTTATCAGTTGTTCCAAAAGTAATACCTAACCCGAAATTATTAGTTTGTAAGTGAGCTATTGTCTCAGAAACATTTATAGCACTTTTTACGGCGTCATCATAATTATAACCATTTTTCATGAATTGTTTCATGGTATTTATAAAGAATCCACTAACTGCGTGAATAGAATGAATCGTCTCATGATACCAGACAGCCGCAAAGCTAAGTACCATTTTGGAGTTTAAATAATGTGGGGAAAATAAGACTTTTCCTGTAAATATATTTGTCATTCCTGCAACACTTTGTCCATCATCATACAGCTTACCATTATCAATTTCTAATGTACTAGAAAAAAGATTATCTTTATTGGCAAATGCATAATCTTTTGCGCTACTTCCATACATATCAGAAAATACCGATGCTAAATCACTCAATATTTTTTCTGTAATAGGCTGGTTAATATAATCATCTCCATATGCTTGTATAAGTCTTTGCTTTATCTGATTATTTATTTTACCCACTTCAATCTCTTCAACTACTATATGTGCTAAGTGATTCAATCCACTAGTAATAATCCCCTGTCTGAAACCATCCCAGAAATTTCCTCCGGCAATGGTATAAAAGACTCTGGATCAATCAATTGAGATAGATAACCAGTTGTTCCGAAACTCCAGAGCAGATTATCTTGAAGTTCTTTTGAATCAGAGAGATGCTTTGGATGCTAAAATGGAACTGATAGAAGCAAAACAGAAACAATTAAGCACAGTAGTCGATATCTACAAAAGTTTAGGTGGCGGCTGGAAATAAAATATCATAATTCAGTCAATAAACAGTTAATGTTTTGGGCTAATTCCTCCGGGGGTTAGCCTTTTTTTGTTTTTTATTACGTCACGTTCTGTCGCTTTACTGGCCTACATTTGCTTCAGAATAATGCAAAAATGTACATAACAGTAGATTAATATGGCATAATAAACTTTGTTTACCTATTTTAATATATGTTAAAAATGGTTAAATTTGTAAAAATAATAAACTAATACTACCTTGAAAATAACACGGGAATGAAAATACTTTTTAGAATATCTGTGCAGGATATACTGCGGTCTTATACTTAGATCGATCTTATCATTACAATTTTTTGACACTGAACAATTTTCCGGAGTTTCCGGAAGCGATAGAAATATATACAATGTGTACAATATTGTATATATAAATGCACATTATATCCCTGTTATTTGAAATGTTTACTACTATATTTGAAAAAAATCAAATACAT